>DAOMZC010001555.1:0-1504 GCA_035437965.1 Pseudomonadota bacterium | reverse complement strand
CGAGAACTGCGCCCGATCCTCGGCGCGATCGATGGCCGCGGCCGGCGTCCCGAGCAGCCGCACCCCGGCCTGGGCGAGCGGCACCGCCAGGCGGTTGGGCGTCTGCCCGCCCATCGCGCCGAGCACGCCGGACAGGCCCGGAGCGCGCTCCCACAGGTCGAGCACGACCTCCAGGGAGACCTCGTCGAAGATCAGCCGGTCGCACTGATCGTAGTCGGTGCTGACGGTCTCCGGGTTGCAGTTGAGCAGGGTCACCGGGTGGCCGAGCTCGCGCGCCGCCGCCACCGCCGCGACGCAGCTGGCGTCGAACTCGACGCTGGAGCCGATGCGGTAGCAGCCCGAGCCGAGGATGAGCAGGTGCGGTCGGCCGTCCGCCGGCTGCCCTTCGGCCGGGAGGTCGGTGCGGTCGGGGCCGGCCGGGTAGGCCAGATAGAGGTAGTTGGTCTGCGTCGGGTACTCGCCGGCCAGGGTGTCGATCTGGCGCAGCTCGGGCCACAGGTCGAGCGCGCGCCGCCGCTGCCGCACCGCCGCCTCGTCAACGCCGAGCAGGCGGCCGAGCGCCGCATCGGAGAAGCCCGCCGCCTTGGCGCCGCGCAGGGTCGCCGCGTCGAGCGCGGGCAGCCCGCCGGCAGCCAGGTCGCGCCGCTGGTGGACTAGCTGCTCCATCACGCGCAGGAAGAACGGATCGATGGCGGTCAGGGCGTGCGCCTCGGCGACCGTCATGCCGAGCGCCAGCGCCCGCGCCAGCACGAACACCCGGCGGGCGGTGGGCTCGGCGAGCGCGGCGCGGGCGGCGGCGAGGTCGGCGAGCTGCAGGTGCTCGGGATCGAAGCCGTCGGCGCCGACCTCGATCATGCGCAGCGCCTTCTGCAGCGCCTCGGCGAAGGTGAGGCCAATCGCCATGACCTCGCCGACCGATTTCATCTCGGTGCCGATGCGCAGGTCGGCGCCGTCGAACTTGTCCAGGTCCCAGCGCGGCACCTTGCACACCAGGTAGTCGAGCGCCGGCTCGAAGCAGGCGCTGGTGGTGCCGGTGATCGCGTTGCGCAGCTCGGGCAGGGTGTAGCCGAGCGCCAGCTTGGCCGCCACGTAGGCCAGCGGATAGCCGGTCGCCTTGGACGCCAGCGCCGAGGAGCGCGACAGGCGCGGGTTGACCTCGATGACCCGGAACTCGCTGCCGCGCGGGTCGAGCGCGAACTGGATGTTGCACTCGCCGACGATGCCGAGGTGCGCGATGGCGCGCAGGCCGGCGTCGCGCAGCATCTGGTGGTCGGCGTCCGAGAGGGTCTGGGCCGGCGCGACCACGATCGACTCGCCGGTGTGGACGCCCATCGGATCGACGTTCTCCATGGTGCACACGGCGACCGAGTTGCCGGCGGGATCGCGCAAGAGCTCGTACTCAAGCTCCTTCCAGCCGAGCAGGCTCTCTTCCAGCAGGACCTGCGGGGCACCGAGCAGGGCCCGGGGGACCGCCGCCGCGAGCTCGTCGGCGCTGCGCACCAAC
>DAOMZC010001554.1:0-1505 GCA_035437965.1 Pseudomonadota bacterium | reverse complement strand
CCACCGCGGCGCGCAGGCGGGCGGCAATGTCGTCGACGACCAGCTGGCGCTGGGTGAGCGCCGTCTCGGTCGGCTCGCTGCGCGTCCACATCTCGGGGGATGACTTGTAGTCGCCGATGCGCACCAGATCGGCGCGGATGCCCAGGCGGTCGAGCGCGCCCTTGAGGAAGAAGCCGCCCTGCGCCACCCCCTGCAGCCGCACCGAGCCCACCGGATCGAGGAAGATGTGCTCGGCCGCCGAGGCGATGTAGTACTCGCGGGTCGACAGGTCGGCGGCGTAGGCGATGACGTGCTTGCCGGCGGCGCGCAGCCGCACGAGCGCCGCGCGCAGCTCATCGGCCACGCCCCAGCCGCCGGCGACGCCGCTCACCACGACCAGCACCCCGTGGGCGCGCGGCTCCTGCTCGAGCCGGCGCAGCGTCGCCAGCAGCCGCAAGAGCGCCGTCCCGCTCTTCTGCCCGAGGTCGATCTTGTAGAGCTGCTTGGGACCGGCCCACAGCGCCGGGTAGCGCTCGCCCGAGACGCGCAGCGCCAGCGAGCCGCCGATAAACGCCGGCTCGCCGGGCGCCGACGGCCGGTTGCCGCCCCAGCCGAAGGCCGCGAACCCGAACGACGCGAAGTCGAGCTGCGCGCCGACGCCGAACCAGTAGCCCGGCGCCGTGTTCACCACCGGATCGAGGAGCAGCGCCCCTTCGGCGCCGAGCCCCAGGCCGCGGATCGGTCGGACCCACAGCCGCAGCCGCGACCACAGCTCGCTTGTCTGCTCGCCGACGCGGGCGGCGGCGGCGAGCTCGAACCGCTCATCACCGAGCGGCCGCAGGAGCAGCTCGCCCTCGAAGCTGCGCTGCACCGGGGCGAGCAGGGGGTCGCTGGGCCGCGGCGCCGACAGGTCGTGCAGCATCACGCCGAGCGCCAGGTAGCGCAGCACGCGCAGCCGGGCCCCCAGGCTCACCGTGTCCAGGCCGTCGTAGCTCGGCGCCGCCGGGTTGGCGAAGAGGTGGGCGTAGCTTATGCCCAGCGACAGCGGCGAGAACAGGCGGTAGGCGAGCGACAGGGTCAGCTTGCCGGCGAAGTCGGGGCCGCCGTCGGGCGCCCGCAGCAGCTCCAGGCCCGCCCCGAGCTTCAGGCTGCGCACGAGCGGCAGCGGTCGGGCGAAGTAGAGCCCGGCGCCGCGGCCGAAGAAGTAGTCGATCGCCGAGCTGATCGTCTTGCTGTTGATGAGCGTGCGCGGGGTCGCTGTCTCGATCGACTCGAGATTCATGCGCTCCTGCGCCGTGCGCCGCAGCTTGAGGAAGCCCTTGCGGAACTCATCGCCCGCGAGCTCGCCGATGGTGCGCACGCGGCGATTGCCGAGGTGGTCGATATCGTCGATCTCACCCTTGCTGCCGCGGAGCTGCAGGATGTAGCGGATCGAATTGACGATGTCCTCGCGATGGAGGGTCATTTCGTCTTCGCCGACTTCCTGCTTGTACTTTCGATTGATGCGGAAGCGACCCACGCGGCCC
>DAOMZC010001553.1:0-1505 GCA_035437965.1 Pseudomonadota bacterium | reverse complement strand
GGCTCGCCCGGTCGGTGACCCTTCTGATTCTGTGCGGCGGCTGCAACGCCGAGCAGGCGACCGCGCCGCTGGCCGCGGCGTTCCTCATCAGCATGTTCGGCCTGGGGCTGTGGCAGGCCTGGGGCCGGCGCAAGAGCGGCAACGAGGCGTCGCAGTCCAACAGCGAGCTGCCGGTGTTCCGCATCTCGGCGACGACGGTGCCGGTGGTGCGCCACATCGAGCGCAGCGACCGGGTGATCCAGCTCGAGGCCGAGGTCGAGGCCGCCCGCGCGGCGCAGGAGTCGCCGCGCCTCATCGCCGCGCTGATGGAGCTGGCCGAAGCGCTCACCGACGGACAGTCGCGCGAGCGGGCGGCGGCCCTCTACGAAGAGTGCGTGCCGCTTCTGCGCAGCACCGGCTCGGTCCCCGAGGAAGGCCAGGTGCTGCTCAAGCTCTCGTACACGTACTTCTCGGCCCGCCGCTTCGACAAGGCGTGCGAGGCCTACGAGCGGACCTACGCGCACGGCAAGACGCACGGCGACCTGCGCCTGCAGGGGCGAGCGCTCGACGGGCTGGCCGACTCGTGGGTGCTGCAGTTCAAGTGGGAGCGCGCCGTCGAGGCGATGCAGCGCCGCCTGGCGGTCGCCGAGACAGTGGGCGAAAAGCCAGCGGTGTTCACGGCGCTGCTGCGCCTCGGCGAGTGGTCGCTGCAGGCGGGCGACGAGGCGGCGGGCCTTGACTACCTGCAGCGGAGCCTGGACGAGGCCCGCCAGCGCGAGAGCACGCGCGACGAGAGCCGGGCGCTGTGTCGGCTGGCCAAGGCGCTGTTCATGCTCGGGCAGCCGCACCGGACGGTGGCCCTGCTGGCCAGTAACGTCGAGCGCGCGCTGTCGTGGAGCGAGACCTTCGACAGCAGCCGGGTCCTCTCGGTGCTCGGCGACGCCTACCTGGAGCTCGGCGACCACGAGCACGCGATCGCGATCTACGAGCGCCACCGGACGCTCTTGCGCCACGACAACGAGGACAAGGCGTACCTGCTCGGCAACCTGACCACGGCCTACATCCAGCGCGGGGGGGATCGCGAGCCGGCGCTCAACTGCCTGCGCGAAGCGGAGGAGATCCTCGGCAAGACGCAGAACGTGGCGCGGCCGGAGACTCTCGATGCGCTGGGGCGGGCGCAGCTTGAAATCGGCGAGGCGCGCAAGGCGCTGGCGTACGCGCAGCAGGCGCTGGAGCGGGCGCGCAAGAAGGACGACGCGCAGGCCGAGATCCTGGCCTTGTACGGGATCGCGCGGGCGCACGTGCAGCTCGACGAGCCGCGGCTGGCGCTGGAGCGGCTGCCGCGGGCGCAGGAGCTCCTACGCCGCTACCCGAGCCGGCGGATGGAGTCGCTGGTGCACGAGCAGCTGGGCCTGGCCTCGGAGAAGCTGGGCGATGCGGCGACGGCGGCGAGCTCGCTGCAGGTGCGCATCGAGTACTTGCGCATGATCGGCAACCGGGCGGCGGATCCGTTTGCCAGCCAGACG
>DAOMZC010001552.1:0-1513 GCA_035437965.1 Pseudomonadota bacterium | reverse complement strand
CGCACCGCGCAGGTGAGCTCCGAGCAGAAGTCCACCTCGATCGTCTGCAGCTCGCCGGAGAGGCGGCGGACCTGGGCCTTGCCGCCCGGCCGCGGTCCGCCGACGAGCGCCGCCCGCGGCACGAGCGTCGCGTCGCTGACCCGGCGGCGGATCACCTCGACCCGCACCGACATCCCCGGGCGCAGGAGCGCCGGCGGGGCCTCGTCCAGGGTGACGATGACGTCGAAGAAGCGGCGCGTGACGTCGCGCCCCTCGGAGCGCGCCATCGGGCTCACCGTGTGCAGCGACCCGCGGAAGCGCCGCTGCGGATAGGCGTCCAGCGTGCACTCCGCCTGCATGCCGCTGCGCACCGCGCCGTCGTCGACGTCGCTCAGCCGGCCGTGCACCTGCATCGTCCCGAGCTCGGGCAGCGACGCCACCACCCAGCTCGGGATCGCCTGATCGCCGGCGAGGTACTTGCGCCCGACCACGGGATTTATTGCCATCTGGACGATGCCGTCGCGCGAGGCGCGCAGGACCAGGTCATCCAGCCGCTTCTCCAGCTCGGCCAGCTCGCGCGCCGCCCGTGCCCGCTCGACCTCCTTGACCGTGCGATCGAGCTGCGCGGTGCGCTGGCGGGCGACGAGCTCCTCCTTGGCCTTGGCCAGGGCGTCGCGCTGCGCCAGGAGGGCCAGCTGCTTCTCCTGGTGGGTGCGCGCCGCCTCCAGGTCCGCGGGCACCCCGGACTCGATGAGCTTCTTTTCCAGCTCGGCGCTGGCGCGCTCGACCTGCATCGCCTTGTCGGCGAGGTCGGCGGCGGCGCGGGCGGTCTCGCTCATCAGCTCGTTGTCGGCGCGCACGGTGGCGCTGCGCTTCTCGTCCAGGCTCTCGGCCAGGGTCGTGGAGTCGAACTCCACCACCTTTTCTCCCTTTTTCACCACGGCGCCGTCCTCTGCCAGCCAGCTTATCGCCAGGGTCCAGGCGGGCGTGCGCGGCACCCGCAGCTGCTCGGCCGCCAGCGCCTCCAGCTCGCCGGTGAGGACCATGCGGTCCTCAAGCGCGCCGCGGCTGACCTGCAGGGTCGTCGGCGCCGCGCCGCCGCCGCCAGGGCTCGGCGAGCCGCAGGCGGCGGTCAGGGCGACGGCGAGCAGCCCGAGCAGGCCGCGGGCGCGGTGGCTTCTCGGCGGGCCGCTGGTCATGGGCTTGGACCGGGCCCTTCACTCGGGCCTGGCTCTGAACCGGAGGGTGACGCCAGGTCGGCGCCGGAGGGACCAACGAGCCGCGCCGGCGGCCCATCGCTGAGGATGCGGCCGTCGGCGAGCCGGATCACCCGCGGACACTGCGCGGCCAGGCTCGGCTCGTGGGTGACGATGATGATCGTGTGACCTGAGCGGTGCAGATCCTGAAACAGCGCCAGGATCTCCTGCTGGGTGGCCGAGTCGAGGTTGCCGGTCGGCTCATCGGCGAGCAGCAGCGACGGCTCGGCGACCAGCGCCCGCGCGACCGCCACCCGCTGCCGCTGGCCGCCCGAGAG
>DAOMZC010001551.1:0-1514 GCA_035437965.1 Pseudomonadota bacterium | reverse complement strand
CCAGCGTCGAGGGCGGCCCGAAGCCCACCCCGCTGCTCGAGGCCAGCGACGGGTTCGAGTGCGGCGTCATCATCATCGCCTGCAGCATCGGCATCGAGATCGCCTGCAGCATCGAGGTCGGGTGCGTCAGCGACAGCTGCTCGAGCAGCGCCACCACCTCGCGCATCGCCGGCCGCTCGTCCTTCTTCTTGGCGATCAGGCGGTGGACCAGCGTCGCCAGCGGCTCGGGCACGTGGGCCGCCAGCTCGCGCAGCGGCGGCGGCGGCTCGTAGATGTGCATCGCCAGCACCTCGCCGGAGCCGCCGATGAACGGCGCCCGCCCGGCGAGCATCTCGTACAGCATGATGCCGAGCGAGTAGACGTCGGCCTTGTCGTCGATCTGGATGCCGCCGCGGCACTGCTCGGGCGCCATGTAGCGCGGCGTGCCCATCACCACGTCGGTCGAGGTCCGCGGCCCGGGGCCGGTGTTGGCCTGCTCGGTGGGCGGCTGCGCCACCTTGGCGATGCCGAAGTCGAGCAGCTTGGCCCGCTCGCGCCCCGGCACCTCGGAGTCGACGTCGGGCACGAGCATGATGTTGTCGGGCTTGAGGTCGCGGTGGTAGACCCCCTTCTCGTGCGCCGCCGCGAGCGCCGCGGCAATCTGGCGTGCCAGGCGGAGCACCTCGGGCAGCGGCAGCACCCCTTTTTGCTTCTGCCGCTGGTTGAGGGTCTCGCCCTTGAGAAACTCCATCACCAGGTAGGCGGTGCCGTCGGGCAGCTGTCCGTAGTCGGAGACCTGGACGATGCCCGGGTGATCGATGAGGTTTACCGCGCGCGCCTCGTTGAAAAAACGCGCTGTGATCTGCGGCTCTTGGGCGTACTTGGCGTGGAGGATCTTGACCGCGACACGGCGCCCGATAGGCTCCTGGACCGCCTCAAAGACGGCGCCCATGCCTCCTTCTCCGAGCTTGCGCTCGACGCGATATGGACCCAGACGCTCCGGTGTCACGGTCAGGCTCTTACGGGCCACTATACCACTTTTACCTGCCGGCTGTCTGCCCGGGTATTTGCACCCGCGCCTTGGTTAAACCCGCACAAAGTCCGAGAAAGCTGGCTCGGCTCGTTGGCTCGGCTCGTTGGCTCGGCTGGTTGAATAGGGGCAATCAAGGGGCCAAGGCGGGCTCAAGCTCGACAGCGCCTGGCCTCGCTTCGACTTTTCGCTTTTTGGAGGGGCAGATCTCAGTGGCGTTCATTGGTTCTCAGGGGGTTCTCAGGGGGTTCTCAGGGGCCTTGGCCGCCTTAGCTCTTGGCAGCTACGCGGCCAGTGTGGTTTGATCAGCGTGTCATGCTAGCTCCCACTTGCTCTCTCTGCGGCACTTACTCCGCTCCGCCTACAGGCAGGGTGCAAGCGCGACGATCACAGCGAGCGACTGACCCTGCTGGTGACCTTGCCGGTAACCTTGCCGGCGACGGACGGCGGGCCGCGATTGCCGGGCCGCAGGGCGCCCCGCGGCGGCCACCGCTCCGGCTGGCGG
>DAOMZC010001550.1:0-1516 GCA_035437965.1 Pseudomonadota bacterium | reverse complement strand
AGCGCGGTCGCCGGGATCGTCCGCCGCGCCACCGCGCGCGCCTCCCACAGCTCGGCCAGCGCGAACGACAACAGAGGCAGCCCGCCCTCGGCGTGCAGGGTCTCGTGGACGAGCTCGGTGACCAGCGCCTCGGACTCGAAGGCGACGCCGCGCACCCGGGCCGGGTTCACGATCACCTCGCGCAGCCCGCTGGCGGTGAGCGGCCGCAAGAGGTACAGGCCGCGCACGAGCTCACCGAGCCCCGGCAGCGCCGCCACCCGGGCAAGGAAGTCGCCGCGCAGCGCCGCCAGCACCCGCACCCCGCGCGCCCCGTCGGCGAGCGCCCGCAGCGTCTGGGTGAAGGTCGCCGCCTCGTCCGGGTCGCTGGTGCTGACCAGCTCTTCCAGCTGGTCGACGAACAGGCACAGGCCGGCGCGACCGGCCTGGCGCGCGGTGAGCTCATCGGCGAGCTGCGCCGGGGTGTGGAGCAGGCGCCGCACCTCCTCGACCGAGGTCATGAGCGGGCCCGCCAGCGCCGCCGCCAGCTCGGCCAGCGGGCGCTGTCCCGGCACCAGGATCGCGGTCGTCCAGGTCCGCCCGCCGGCCAGCCCGCCGCCCTCGCCGAGCGGCAGCACGCCCGCCCGGCACAGCGACGACTTGCCCACCCCCGAGTCGCCGCTGACCACGACCAGCGGCTCGCGCAGGAGCAGCTCGAAGACGGCCCGGATCTCGGTGCTCCGCCCGTAGAACAAGGCCCGGTGCTCGGCGTCGAACGCCGCCAGCCCGCGGTAGGGGTTGCCGCCCGGCAGCGGGGCCTGCTCGGCCAGCGGGAACAGCGCCAGCTCCTGGGCCAGCTGCTCGGCGCTCGGCAGCCGCTGCGCCGGGTCGCGGACCAGGCAGTGATCGATGAGCGCGGCAAACTGCGGGTCGAGCGTCGGCGCCAGCGCCGCCGTCGGGACGATGTCCTTGTGCTGGATGTCCGCCTGCAGCTGCTCCAGCGAGCCGGCCGGCACCGGCGGCTGCCCGGTCGCCAGCTCATAAAGCAGGGCCCCCAGCGAGTAGATGTCGGCGCGCGGCGTCGCCGGCTCGCCCCGCCACAGCTCGGGGGCCATATATAAGGGGGTGCCGAGCACGCCGCTGCCTTGCAGCTGGGGTGTCTCGGTGGCGTCGGTGAACGAGATGATCGGCACCGCCGGCGCGGCGGCCCCGGTGGAGTGCGGCAGGAGCTTGGCGAGCCCGAAGTCGAGCAGCTTGACCTCGCCGCTCTCGGCCAGGATGGCGTTGGCCGGCTTGAGGTCGCGGTGCAGCACGCCGCCGCGGTGGGCCGCGTCCAGGCCGCGCGCCAGGCCAATCGCCAGCGGCAGCAGCTGTTCCCACGACACCGGCTTGGCCAGGCGATCCAGGCTCGCGCCGCGGACATACTCGCACACAAGATAGGGCCGCCCGTCGATCTGACCGACCCGGTAGACCGAGGCAACGTTGGGGTGCTGCAGGCGGGCGATGGCGCGTGCTTCGAGGAGGAAGCGGCTGCGGGCGC
>DAOMZC010001549.1:0-1518 GCA_035437965.1 Pseudomonadota bacterium | reverse complement strand
CGCCGACGCTGCCCGCCCCGCGGCCCGAGACCGCCCTTCTGCGCGTCGCCGAGCTGACCAAGCAGGCGCGCGACCCGCACTACGAGGCCACCCGCCACCGCAGCCGCGAGAGCCCCGAGCGGGTGACGCTGATGCAGCGCGCCATCACGACCCTCTTGCGCGCCGTGCAGCTCGATGAGCGCAACGTCGAGAACCGGGTGCTGCTCGCCGAGTGGCTGGCCCGGCCGGAGCTCGGCGAGGCATCGCTGAAGCGCGCCGGCGATGAGCTCTTGCGGGCCCGCAAGGACGACGACGTCGACGCGCTGGCCTACGACATCGCCAGCCTGCTCGGCCTGGTCTACTCGCACCTTGGCCGCTTCGCCGACGCGGTGACCGAGTACGACCGCGCCCTGCGGGTGCTCGCCGCCGAGCCCGATCAGGTCGCCCAGCGGCGCAACCAGCAGAACGCCACCCTGCTCGGCAACTCCGCCGAGGCGCTGATGGCGGTCGGCCGCCTGGACGAGTCGATCCGCCGCTACGCCCTGGCCGAGCAGACCGACAAGACCGACTTCGCCACCCTGCACGCCCTGGGGCTGGCGGTGGCCTACGATCGCGACGGCCAGACCCACAAGAGCCGCGAGGCGCTGACCCGCTCGCTGGCCGCCGACCCCGGGCTGCACCTGTTCCAGAGCGACGACGTCTTCTTCGCCCCCGAGGGCGACCGCTACTACTACGAGGGCCTCATCGCCGAGGGTCTGGACAACCGCGACGACGCCCTGCACGCCTTCCAGGAGTTCGTCCGCGTCCAGCCGACGAGCCGCTACGCCGACCGCGCCCGCTTCCACATCGAGGAGCTCAAGAAGCTCCCCGGCATCAGCGCCCTGGAGCTCCTGCGCGCCAACGTGCTGCAGGCCCCGCCGCAGCTGGCCGTCGAGGACACCGCCAGCGCCCTGCGTCACCACCGCAGCGAGGACGACATCCTCAAGGTCTCGCGCGGCCACCAGCTCGAGCTGCGCCGCTGCTACGCCAAGGGGCTGCGGCAGCGGCCGCGCCTGGGCGGCGACCTGGCGATCGCCCTGCTCATCAACCGCGACGGCGCGGTGATCCTGGTCCAGCCGCTGGAGAACACCCTCGACGAGCACGCCGAGCCGCCCGCCGCCATCCCCACCGGCAAGGATCGCGACAAGGACCGCGCCCGCGACAAGCCGACCCCCGTCCCGCCGCCCGGCCAGACCGCGGCGGAGCTCTTGCGCTGCGTGACCAGCTCGATCCACCGCTGGCGCTTCTCGCCCGCCGAGCCGGACACCGTCGATCAGGACGAGCTGGCGCTGCCCATGCGGTTCGAGGTCCGGGGGTGAATCGGCGCGCCGCGTACACCGCGGTGCTGGCGGGCCTGTTCGCGCTGCCCACGCCGGCCCGCGCCGCTCCCCCGTGCGAGCGCACCCTCTGGGGCTGCCCGGCGCGCGACAAGCCGCAAGAGCCCGCCCGCGAGCCGCAGGCCAAGTACGATCAGCTGTGCGCCCGTGGTCGCCGGGCGCT
>DAOMZC010001548.1:0-1523 GCA_035437965.1 Pseudomonadota bacterium | reverse complement strand
TCGAAGGTCTGTGCCTTCCGGTCGGACGTGGCTCCTGCGGCGGGCTCGCCGGCGGGCCGTCGGTGGCGCCCGGCTTGGCCGCCGCGCCGCCGAGCGCCGCCGCGTACGCCGCGCTCGTCCCGCCGTCGGGGGGAAGGTTCACGGTGGTGAAGCTGGCGGTCTGCACCGGCGGCGACAGGCCGGTCTCGGGCAGGCGCAGGGCGCGACCGCCGCGCAGCGCCGGGCGCACGTAGCCCGAGGGCAGGTGACGGTACATCGGATCCAGCCACAAGAGCGGCCCCCCGGCATCGCCGCGGCCGGGCGCGACGGCGACGATCAGCTCGTTGTAGGCCAGGATGTCGGGCAGCGGCCCGTCCAGGTGCGGCCCGCTCTGCGAGCGCACCAGCCACGCCTCGGCCGGGATCCCGGCGGCACGCAGCAGCGCCAGCAGCAGCTCGTCGCGGCGGCCCTCGCGGCGGGCCAGGATCGAGGTCGCCTGCTCGTCGATCGAGCCGCCCGAGCGAATGTTCTTGCGCACCCAGGCGTCGAGCCGGCTCGCCCGCGCGATGAGGCTCGCCGCCGGCTCGTCGGTGCCCGCCGCGGCGGACGTCGGTCCGGCAACCTCGGCGGCCAGGGCGCGCAGCTCACGCGAGAGGCGCAGGGCGCGGTAGCGGCGCTCGCGCAGGTAGTTCACGTAGCGCGGAAACGACAGCCCGGCGCCGACCCGGATCGAGGGCATCCAGTCGTCGAGCAGCGCCGGGTCCATCGGCGCCTCGGGGATCATGCGCGGCACCTTCTGGCGGACGTAGAAGTACAGGCGCTCGTCGCCCTGGGTGCGGATCTCCGGCTCGGGGACCTCGCGCCCGCCGTCGGCCTTGACCGGACCGCGGGCGTCCAGCTGGAGCTCGATCTCCTTGGGGACGATTAGCAGGTACTCGCTGCGATCGAGCGGCGCGTCGGCCGAGGCGAAGTAGAAGCGCTCGGCGAGGAAGCCGCCGGGGAATGCCGCCTGCGGCTCGTCGCGGTCGACGTACTCGAACTCGACGTAGTCGCCCACCTCCAGGTCGGGCGCCGAGACGCTGTCCTTGTCGGGGATCTCCTCGGGCTCGCGGGTGGTGCCGTCGGCCTTGACGGTGCGCAGGGTGAGCACGTCCGCCCCCTCGGGGATGTTGACCTCGCCGAACTTGCCGAGGCCGTCCTTGGTGAGCACGCGGATGATGTTGTGGGTCAGGGTCAGCCGCGCCCCGGTCTTGAGCACCCGCACCACCGTGCGGTCCAGGACCAGCACCGCCGGCTCTCCCCCGAAGGCGTCCTTGCGCTCGGCGAACTCGGCGATGACCTTGCGGCCGTCGAGGCGATAGGCGTCCAGGTCATCGCGGGCGCCGAGCGCGAGCAGGGCGCGCAGGAGCTCGGCGGACTCGGGCACCTCGCGCAGGCCGCGGCGCAGGGCCTGCCCGGCCGCCGCCCGCCCGCCGCGCTCGACGAGCACGTTGGCGAGCTCCAGGTCGTTGGTGGTCGTGGCGGGGGCGCGCGCGCCCAGCCCC
>DAOMZC010001547.1:0-1524 GCA_035437965.1 Pseudomonadota bacterium | reverse complement strand
CGCGACCGCGGCGCGGACCTCGCGCTCGGCCGCGCCGGCCAGCGCGCACAGCGACTCGGCGCAGTCCTCGGTCGCCGTCATTCCGAGCGTCCGGATCGCCGCCGCGAGCAGCTGCGGCTCCGACTCCCGCAGCAAGCCCCGGGCGAGCGCCGACGCCTCGGCCGGACGCCGCTTGGCTACTACCTGCAGCGCCTGTGCACGCACTTCGCCGAGCTGCGGGTCGTGCGCCGCGCGCACCAGCAGCGCCTGCACGGCGGGCCGCTCCAGCTGCGCCTGCAGCGCCGCGAGCACCACCTCCGACACTGTCGTACTGCCGATGGTGCAGCCGCTCATCTCCTCCACCTTTGTGGAGTCGGCGAGCAGCGGATACACCGCCGCGAGCTCGGTGGGGAAGTTCGCCACCACATGCTCCGCCGCGTAGCCGCGCACCACCGCGCTGTCGTGACGCAAAAGCGCCACCAGCTGCTGCGCCGTCGCGGCCTTGCTGATGCGCGTGAACAGCGCGTGGACCTCGCTCGGGCTTCCGGCGTAGCCGATGTGGGCGGACTCGATGCGCGGCGCCGGCGCCAGCTGCTCGACCAGAGCGGCCAGCGCGGGGTCGGCGATCAGCTGGCTGGTGGGGAGAAACGACATGCGGCGGACCTCGACAGCAGCGGACGTTTGGGCGCGGGCGGCGCGGCCGCGACCGGTGCAGCCGAGCGCCGCGCTGCTGGCCATGAGCAGCAAGATCACTCGAAGGCGCGGGACGCAGCGCATGGGCCTAGTCTAACAAACCGCCGCCCGCGCTTCGCGGCGACCGCGACCTGGCGCGGAGCCGCAGCCCTCACCGCCACGAGGCGGCGGCGCCTTGGTCTATCCGCTGCCTCACTTACCCGGCGCTGTCGAGCGCGACGTGGGTGGCGGCCTCCGCCTCGTGGACCGGCACCTCTTTGGCCAGCTCGTCGGTCTCCAGGATGCGCGCGATCTCGCCGAGCAGCTTGCCCACCCGCTGGCCGTCCCAGACCTTGTGATCGCCGGTGCAGCACAGCGTCGCCATCAGCCGCACCGCCGGCCGGCCGCCGCGCGCCACCACCCGCTCGGACACCCGGCCCATGGCCAGCACCGCGGTGGTGCCGTTCACGCCCGAGGCCACGATGTCGACGCTCGGCAGGACCGTGATCTGCAACGACCCGAACAGCTTGCGGAAGCGCAGCGAGGAGAACAGCCGGCGCAGGACCAGGCGCCGCAGCCACCCGGTGGGGACGATGAAGCCCCACCGGCGGAGCTTGGCCAGGGTCCGGGTGTCTTCGGCGCGGACCTCGGGGGCGCGCCGCTCGATCTCGGCCGCCAGCGCCAGGAGCGGCTTGCCCGGCACATCGTGCAGCTGCATCACCGGCGCCGCCGCCGCCTCGTTGGCCACCGACAGCCCGATGTCCACCCGCGCCGGCCGCAGGCGCCGCGTTCCGGCCAAGAGCTGGTGCAGCTCGGGATTGCGCGCCAGCGCCAGCCCGGCGGCGCGCACCAGCACCGCGGTGTAGGAGACCC
>DAOMZC010001546.1:0-1525 GCA_035437965.1 Pseudomonadota bacterium | reverse complement strand
CGCTGCGCCGCCAGTTTCGCCGCCGACCGCGGGGTGCCCCGCCGGCATCGCTCCGCCCATGCCGCCCATGCCCGGCGGCGACGGCGCGCCGGCGGCCTCGGTGCGCAGCTTGTCGAGGAGAACGACGACGCCGCTCGCCGGCACCTCGACCGGCGCCGAAATCCCTTCGACGTCGCCGGCCTGCTTGGTCATCGCGTCGCCGTCCTGATCGACGCGGGCGCCGAGCACCACCTTGCCGCTCAGCGCCATGCCGCTAATCATCACGTCGCCCGCCGAGAGCTCGAACGGCTGCGGCCAGGCGCCGACGGTCAGCCGCTTGGCGGCGAGCACCGGTCCGGGCCCACCGGCGGGCAGAAGGGCGCGGGCGATAAGGAAGATCGTCCCCCCGGTCGGCACCTTGGCCTTGACGCTGTCGGTCAGGTTCAAGCTGCCGCGGATGAGCGGGGCGGGCTCGGGCCCCTCGGAGCGACCGCGCAGCGCCTGGGCGTGGTCGGCGGGCATGGCCGCGGTGGGCGGGTGGACGCGATCGCTGGCACCGGCGCCGGCCGAGCTCGGCGGCAGTCCCGGGGGACCCGGCGGGACACTGCGATCCTTCTTGTTGCAGCCGGTCAGCGGTAAAGCAAGCAGCAGCGCCAGCGCAGCGGCCCCACACAACTCTCGACGACTGTTCATCATGGAGCTACCTTACCACCCGTGCCGAGCAGAATCCATCACGCGCAGCTCGTAACGCGCCGACGCCTCGCCAGCGAGACTGTCGAGTATGACTTTGCGCTCGTTCCGACTCCCGGCGAGACGGCGCCCGTCGAGCTGCGCTTTCGCCCCGGTCAGTTCATCTCGCTCCAGATCGGAGTGGACGATAACCAAAACCCCATCCTGCGCAGCTACTCGATCGCCTCCTCGCCCGCCTCACCGCCGCAGCAGGGGTCAGAGCTCGCGCTCGTCCTCAAGCTCGTGCCGGGCGGCGCCGGCTCGGAGTTCTTCGAGCGGCTGCAACCCGGCGACGGCATCCGCTTCACCGGCCCGATGGGCTTTTTCGTCAACGAGCTCGCCCACCCCGGCGACGCCGTCTACGTCGCCACCGGCACCGGCATCGCGGCCATCCTGCCGATGATCGAAGAGACGCTGAACCGGCCCGAGCCCGGCCGGGTGAGCCTGTACTGGGGCCTGCGCAACGAGGACGAGCTGTTCTGGCAGGACGAGGTGGCCGCCCTGGCCACCCGCCACGGGCGCTTCTCGAACTACATCTATCTGTCGCAGCCGCGCAGCGGCTGGACGCGCCTGCGCGGCCGCGTCACCGGCCCCGTCCTGGAGGCCCTGCCGACGCTGCGCGCCCCGACCTTCTACCTGTGCGGCAACGGCCGGATGATCGAGGAGCTCAAGGCGGCGCTCATCAGCCGCGGCGTCGACCGCAAGCGCCAGATCCGCACCGAGGCGTTCTTCGACTGAGCCAGGCCGCGCCCCAGTAGGAGCGGGTGGCGCCGGAGGCGGGGGCCCCGACGCGCCAGCGGCGGGGTGCCGCAGGTGA
>DAOMZC010001545.1:0-1526 GCA_035437965.1 Pseudomonadota bacterium | reverse complement strand
GCCGGCCGCCGCTGCGCAGCGTGACCTCCAGCCGCCCGGGACCGAGCGGGCTGACCTCGCAGCCGCTCACCCCGGCGACGCTCAGCTGCGCGTCGGCGCTGCTGATCACGCCGGCGAGCACCCGCGCGGGGCCGCCGCCCAGCGCCAGCAGCAGGTGGGTGACCGGCAGCAGCGCCTCGGGCAGCGGTGGCGAGTTGCGCGCAAACGCCGCCCGCATCGCCCCGAGCGCCCGCTCGACCGCCAGATCGCGCGGCCCGATGAGCAGGTTCTTGTGCTGCCGCGGATCGTCCTTCAGCGAGTAGAGCTCCTCGGGCACGAGCTGCACCGGACCGCTGCCGGCGCTGGCAGTGGCGCTCGCCGGGGCGCGCTGCAGCCGCGGGTCGCTGCGCCGCAGGTACAAAAAGCCGTCGGCGCGCAGGGCACGGACGTTCTGCCCTTCGACGAACGCCGGGCGCTCGGCCGGCTCGCGCTCGCCCTGGATGAGCGGGACCAGGCTCTGGCCGCTGGCTCCAAGGCCGCCCGGCAGCGCCCCGCGCAGGCTCGGCAGCCCGAGCGCCTCCAGGATCGTCGGCGCCACATCGGTAAGGCGCACCTGGTCGGCGACCACCACCCCGGCTGGCAGCCGCCCGGGCATCCCGATCACCAGCGGCACCCGCAGGGTCTCGTCGTAGGCCGACCAGCCGTGGTGGTACAGGGTCGGCTGCTTCAGCGCGAGGACGAAGTGGTTGTGGCGGGGGTCGAAGACCTCGCCGTGATCGCCGAAGATGACCACCAGGGTGCGCTCGGCCAGACCCTCCTTCTGCAGGCCCGCCAGCACCTTGGCGACCTCGGCGTCGGCGTACGCCGCCTCTGCCAGGTAGGCGCGCGCCTGCGGGTCGAAGCTCGGGGCCGCCCCCGCCTTGGCCTCGCTGGTCAGCGGGCCGCCGGCCAGCGCCACGGCGTCGCGCGCCGGCACCCGCGCCAGGTACTCCGGCGGCGGCGAGTAGGGCCAGTGCGGCGCGTCGTAGTGGAGCTGGAGGAAGAACGGCCGCCGCTTGTGGCGGGCAAAGTACTGCAGCGCCGCCCGGGTGATCGCCGGCGAGTCGAGCACCGGGTGGCGCACGTCGGCGACCTCATCGAACCCCAGGCTCAGCCCGATCTGCGGGTAGCCGAGCAGGAAGAAGTTGTTGCCGATGGCCGACACCAGGAAGCCCTGCTCGTGCAGGATGCGCGGCAGCAGGTGGCGGTCCAGGGCGTAGAAGCGCTGGCGATCGCGCTCCTTGGGGATCATGTCCTCGGCGTTCTGCCCGATCGCCGACGGCAGGTCGCCGCCGAGCAGCGCCAGCACCGCCGGTCGCGTCCAGGTCGCGGCGGTGATCGCCTGGGTGAACTGCACGCCCGAGCGCTGGGCGTACTCCTGCAGCCGGGGCATCTCGCCCGCGGCGTCGGCGCGCAAGGTGTCGACGAGGATGAGCAGGAGGTTGGGCGCCTTGGCCCCCGCGCCCTCGGCCCACACCTCGGGAGTACCCCACACCGCCATCCCGGCC
>DAOMZC010001544.1:0-1526 GCA_035437965.1 Pseudomonadota bacterium | reverse complement strand
GAACTCGTGTTTCCGGTGGGCCTCGTGATGTGGCTGCGCAAACGCCGCCGCCCCCAGCGTTGCCCGAGGCCCAGCCGCTGGTGCCGCTGCAGCGCGGCATGGCGCTCGGGCTGTTTCACGAAGATCCGCTGTGGTCGTACGCGGGCCTGCTGCGCGAAATCAAGGATCTAGGGGCCACCCACGTCTCGCTGACCCTGGCCTACTACCAGGACCATGGCGGCAGCACGTCGATCTACGCGCACCCGCGGTTCTCCGCCCCGGATCAGACGCTGCTGCGCACGGTGCGGGCGGCGCATGCGCTGGGGCTGTCGGTGATGCTGTTCCCCATCGTGCGCCTGGCGAGTCCGCGCAACGTCAGCGAGTGGCGCGGCACGCTCAAGCCGGAGGATCCGGCGGCGTGGTGGCACAGCTACGAGCGGCTCTTGCTCCACCTGGCCGAGCTCGGCGCCCGCGAGAAGGTCGCGCTCCTGTGCATCGGCAGCGAGCTGTCGACGCTCGATCAGGCGGCGGACAGGCCGCGCTGGCAGGCCCTGGTCGGCGCGATCCGCAAGGTGTACCGGGGGCTTTTGACCTACTCGGGAAACTGGGATCATTATTCGCAGGTCGGCCTCTACGATCTGTGCGACCTGCCGGGCCTGTGCGCCTACTTTCCCCTCGCCGGTCGCGCCGACCCGACGCCGGCGCCGCTCGCCAAGCTGACCGCGGTGTGGCAGCAGCGGCGCGCCGAGCTCGAGTCCTTTTCCGCCCAGCTCGGCAAGCCGCTGCTGCTCACCGAGGTCGGCTACCTGAGCCAGCGCGGCGCCGCGGCGTTCCCCTGGGAGGAAGGCGCCCAGGGCCCCGTCGACCTGGAAGAGCAGCGCCGCTGCTACCAGGCGTTCGCCGCGACCTGGGCAGGCTGCCCCGCGCTGCGCGGCGTCTACTTCTGGAACTACTACGGCTGGGGCGGCCGCGCCTCCCGCGGGTACACGCCGCGCCACAAGCCCGCAGCGGATGAAATCGAGCGCTACTTCCTAAGCGAAGGAGCGCGCCTCACCCGCTAGGTCCGTCGGGGCGGCCCGTTCCCGAGCAGCGGCGGCCGACCGCGAGCTGCTCTCCGAGCGGAGCGGCGCCCCCCGCACCGCTAGTTACCCGCTTAGTCGATGGGGAAAGGGCAGCGCGCAGGGGCGGTGAAGTCGTGCAGGCGGTGCTGCAGGTCGGCGCTGCTGCGGACGACGAAGTCGGCGGCGGGCTGGTAGACGCAGGCGCGGAAGGCCACGGCGGCGCCGATCGGGTTCGCGCCGCGGCCGAGCTGGATGAGGTGCGACTCCTCTGCGCTGGCCGGTGACAGATCGGGGCGGGCGGGACAGCCGCCGAGGCCCAGGATGCGCGCGGCGACGTAGCAGTCGAGAAACAGCCGGCGGTCGAGGTGCCCGCGCAGGAGCGGCCGGATGCGGTGCAGGGCCTGCAGCCAGAACGCCCGGTCGCACCACGGCGGCGGCGGCTTGAGCGCGTTGAGGGCGACCCGGTCCACCGCGGGCATCGCCAGG
>DAOMZC010001543.1:0-1526 GCA_035437965.1 Pseudomonadota bacterium | reverse complement strand
CGAGCCGGCGCAGCTCGTCCTTCACATGTTCCTCGGGCAGGTCGGCGACCGTGATCACCGGGCCCTCGGCGAGCAGGATCGTGCGCTCCAGGATGTTCTCCAGCTCGCGGATGTTGCCGGGGAACGGGTGGCGCAAGAGGAGCTCCATCGCCTCGGGGGTGAGGCCGGTGATCGACTTGCGCAGCCGCTCGTTGAAGCGGCCGATGAAGTGCTGGACGAGCAGCGGGATGTCCTGCTCGCGCTCGCGCAGCGGCGGCAGGCCGATCGGCACGACGTTGAGGCGGTAGTAGAGCTCTTCGCGGAAGTTGCCCTGCGCGACCTCTTTAAGCAGGTCGCGGTTGGTCGCGGCGATCATGCGCACGTCGACGCGCAGGGTCTTGATGCCGCCCACCCGCTCGAACTCCGACTCTTGCAAGACGCGCAGCAGCTTGACCTGCATCTCCAGCGGCAGCTCGCCGATCTCGTCGAGGAACAGCGTCCCGCGGTCGGCCAGCTCGAACCGGCCGGGCTTCTGCGAGACGGCGCCGGTGAACGCTCCCTTCTCGTAGCCGAACAGCTCCGACTCCATCAGGGTCTTGGGGATGGCGGCGCAGTTTATCTTGATGAACGCCTCGTTCTTGCGGCTCGACTGCTCGTGCAGGGCGCGCGCCACCAGCTCCTTGCCGGTGCCGCTCTCGCCGGTGATGAGCACCGTCGAGGGGGTGTCGGCGACCTTGTCGATGAGCTGGAAGGTCTGCTGCAGCGCCGACGAGGTCCCGATGAGGCCGAAGCGGCCCATGCCGGTCGGCAGCGGCCCGGAGGCGCGGTGCGGCGACTTCTGATCGAGCTCGAAGCTGCTCACCGCCTTGCGCACCACCTGCAGGAGGATGTCGTTGTCGACGCCCTTCTCGATGTAGTCGAAGGCGCCGTGCTTGACCGCCTCTACCGACTCGGTGATGCGGCCGTAGGCGGTCCAGATGATCACCTTCAGATCGGGGTACTCGGCGAGCGCCCGGCGGAACAGCGCCATGCCGTCGAGGCGCGGCATCCGCAGATCGGTGATGAGGACCGACACCTCGGCCGAGAGCAGCTTGAGCGCCTCCTCGCCGTCCCGCGCCTCGAGCACGTCGTAGCCCTCGCGGCGCAGCAGCGAGCCGAGGACCTTGCGCAGGTTGGGTTCATCATCGGCAATGACGATGCGACGAAAAGCTCCTAGTACGGGCACTGAGCGACGCTAACACCGGGCACGGCGCGGGGTCAACGTCAGGCCGGCGCCGGCCCGGACAATAAGCGCCGGCCCTGGCGATGACGACGGCGAAGGGGCGCGCACGTCCAGCTTGCGGACGCGGCAAAACTTCGCCACAGTCTGGCCGCGTCAGCAAAAGAGCGGCCGGGCCGAGCGGCAGCGCTCGCCCGCGGCGGCTCGTGACGACGACGGTAGATCATGCTGCAGTGTTCCCTGTGCGCAACCCGGTACGCGGATGGCACCACGGCCTGTCCGCTTGACCACAGCCAGCTCTCCCCGGTGCCGCCCCCGGGCGAGTACG
>DAOMZC010001542.1:0-1529 GCA_035437965.1 Pseudomonadota bacterium | reverse complement strand
AGCCGGACAATGTGGTCATCTCGCCCGACCGGGAGTCGCCCGGGCGAGAGCGCGCCAAGGTGCTCGACTTCGGCATCGCCAAGGTCGCCGATGAGTTCCAGAAGCAGGAGAGCGACCACGTCAAGACCCAGACCGGAATGATCCTCGGAACGCCGCTGTACATGTCGCCCGAGCAGTGCCGCGGCGCCGAGGGCGTGACCGCCAAGGGCGATGTCTATTCCCTGGGAGTGATGCTGTTCCAGATGCTGTCGGGCACCCTGCCCTTCCCCGGCCAGTCGATGGGCGAGATCATCGCCCTGCACCTGTTCGAGCCGCCGCCGGAGCTGGCCAAGCTGGAGCCGACGCTGCCGGCCGAGCTGGCGGCACTGGTGATGCGCATGCTCGCCAAGCAGGCGGACGCGCGCCCGACGATGCCGGAGGTGGTCAAGGAGCTGGAGCAGCTCGGCGCCGACCGCACCGACCTGGGTACCGAGCGCCGCCCGGACCTGAGTCCGCCGCCCAGCGCCGCGCCGGACGCCCTGGTGGCCACCAACCTGGTCTCCAGTGCCGGCACCGCGGGCACCGCGGGCACCGCGAGCACCCTCAACGATCGGCCGGCGCTGACGACGGCGGCCCCGTCGACCCTGGGCGGCGCGGTCGGCCAGCAGGTCGCCGCGTCCCAGCCTGGAGTGCAGATGCGGCGCCTCGAGCTGCCGCCGACCGGCAGCACCGCCGAGCCGCCTCTGACCGGCAGCGGGACTGCGTCGTCCAAGGTCGAAGCCCCGCCGCCCGCGCGGACCGGCTTGCTATTGGGGGTCGGCGGCCTGGTCCTGGCCGCGGGCCTCGGATTGACGGTCGTGATGACGCGGCACGAGCCGCCGAGCGGCCCGGTAGGAGCCGCGCCGGCGGCCGTCAGCGCACCGGTGCGCTGGTCGCTCACGACGGAGCCGCCCGGAGCGCAGGTGATCCGCGTCCTCGATGGCAAGGTGCTGGGCCAGACTCCCTGCGAGCTCACCGCCGACCGCGACGCCAATGAGCTGATCGTGGTGCTGCGCCGCGATGGCTTCTTCGACAAGGAGCTCAAGCTCGATCCGAGCCGCAGCAGCAGCCGCAGCGAGGTGCTCGTCCCCATCACCGACAAGCAGATCAAGATCCTGGAGTAATTCCTTTTCGCGCCGGCGACCTGACAAAGACCCGGAGCGAAGCCGGGCGGAGGTGAGAAGTTGAGCTCTTGTTGCAGATCCTTGCGCAGCGCGCTGGCGACCTCGGGGCTGCTCGGAATCCTCTCGGTGGCGACGGCAGCCCCGCCGCCGCCGGCGCCGTCCACCGCCTTTCAGCAGCACTACGAAGCAGCGGTGCGGCTGTTCCTCTCCGAGCACTACCCCGACGCGCTCAAGGAGTTTCAAGCCGCCTACGCAGTCCGCCAGCTGCCCCGCCTGCTCATCAACATCGGTACCACTCACCGCAAGCTCGGCGAGGCCAAGGCCGCCCTCACCGCTTATGAAGCGTACCTGCGCATCGAGCCGAACCCCGATCCCGAGGTCAAAAAG
>DAOMZC010001541.1:0-1531 GCA_035437965.1 Pseudomonadota bacterium | reverse complement strand
GGAAGCTGGAGCCTGAGGGGACGCTCTCGTGGGGCACGCTGACCTTGGGGTGGTCGCCGCTCGACCGGCCGACCGGCTTGAAGCCCACGCCCGAGCCGGCGGTCTGTCCCGCGGCCCCCTTGCGCTCGGGGCTGATCCCCGAGACCGGGGCGAGGCTCTGGCTGGACGACGCCCCGACGCTGCGCCGCGTCCCACCAGCCGGCGACGGCCGGGCGCGCTCGGCACGGCGCTTGGGCGCGTCCAGGGCCGCCGAGTCGCCCACCGGCCGGTTGGTCCCGGACGCGCCGGGCAGCCGCTCCTCGGAGATGGCGCGCCCCACCTCATCGCTGCTGCGGGTATCCAGGCAGCTTAGCTGCTTCTGCATCTCGGCGATGCCGCGGCGCAGCTGCTCGGCCGCCGCGTGCAGCGCCGCCGATTCCTGGCCGTGGGCCTTGGCCAGACGGCCAATCTCCGACGCCGCGCGCTGGGCCTGCTGCCCGCTCTGCGGATCCATTCGGGGCGCGGTGAGCGCATCGTCAAGGCAGGTGCGCAGCAGGCCCACGCTCTCGCGGACCTTCTGAAACGCCTCGCGCTGGTCGGCCACCGCCTGCGAGATGACGCCGGCCTGCTGCAGCACGCTGGCGGTGCGCAGCGCCCGCGGCTCGGCCGTCTCCTTGTCCTTGTCTTTTTCCTTGTAGTTGAGCAGCGCCTCGGCGCGCCGCACCGCGGTCGACAAGATGGCCTGCATCTGGTCCGCGGCGGTGCTCGACAGCGACAGCGAGGTCAGGATCCGGTGGGCGTCCTGCAGCCCCTGCGAGGTCTGGACCAGGGACCGGCTGAGCGGCCCCAGGGTCTCGGTCACCTCGGCCAGCCGCTCCTCCTGCCGGCTGGCGCTGGTGGCCACGGCGGCGGCGGCTTCGTCGATGACCCCGATATTGGACTCGATGTGGCGGATGAGGCGCTGGCTCGTCTTGACCACCGTTTGCAGGTGGGAGGTGGAGAGCAGCTGCGCGCGCGCCAGCGCTCCGACTTCGTCCGCGCGCTCGGCAAACTCGTCGAGCAAGGGGCGGCTGCGCGACAGCTGCCCGCGCGCCAGCAGATCCACCGCCCGCGTCAGCTTGGTGATCGGCGACAAGATGCGGCCGGTAATCCCCATCATGACGGCGATGGTCAGCACCAGCACCGCCAGCACCAGCACCGAGCTCAGACGGACCAGGGCGGTGCGGAACGGCTGGACGCGCGACTGCTGCACCGCCACCATCAGGTAGCCGCTGCCAAACGGCACCGCGCGCAGCAGGTACTCCTCATGCAGCTGCGCCCACTGCCCCGCCGCGTGCCGGGTCTTCTGCGTCGCCGTGGATCGCACCAGGTCTTCCCACCGCGCTGTGGTGAGCAGACCCGGCGGCAGGGTGGTGACGAACAGCTCGCCCACCGCCACCGCGACCGCCACCCCGAGCGGCTCGGCATCGGCCTGCAGCAGCTCACGGTCGAGGCGGTTGGCGGCGATGAGGTAACCAAGCGGCGGATCGGCCCCGATGGGAATGCGGAAGCC
>DAOMZC010001540.1:0-1532 GCA_035437965.1 Pseudomonadota bacterium | reverse complement strand
CCCCAGTAGCTGCCGGCGTCCGACCAGCGAGTGCCATCAAAGTGGATGAGGTCATCGGCGCGCTCCGCAGTCCGGGCCGCCCCGCTGCGGGAGAGCTGGGAGAACGATTGCGCGGCAAGGGCAGGGCGTCTTGACTAAGTCCGCAAGCGGGCCAAGCTAATTATTTCAGGCCCCTGGCAAGCTGGCTCCAGCGGGAAGGGATAACGTCCATGGCTCTCGACGCCTTGCTCTTCGACATCGATGGCACCCTGTTTGATACCAACGCTCTGCACGTGGAAGCCTGGCGCCGCACCTTCGAGGCCAAGGGGTACCGGGTGGGCGGCGACCGCATCCAGACCGAGATCGGCAAGGGCGGGGACAAGCTGGTGCCGGCGATCCTCGGCGAAGATGCCGAGCAGCGCGATGGCGAGGCGCTGCGCAAGCTCCACCCGGCGGAGTTTGAGGAGCTCGCCCGGGAAAGAGGAGTCAAGCCTTTCCCCGGCGCGCTCGAGCTGCTCGCCGCTGTGCGCGAGCGCAAGCTGAAGGTCGTGGTGGCCACCTCGAGCAAGCGGAAGAACCTGCGGGTGCTTGAGGAAGTCGCCGGAACCAAGCTGGCCAGCCTGTGCGATCTGATCGTCACCGCGGACGATGCCCGGCAGACCAAGCCGGCCCCTGACCTCGTCGTCGCGGCGGTGGACAAGCTGGGGATGTCGCCGGCGCAGTGCGCGCTGATCGGCGACACCCTGTATGACATGGAGGCCGCCAAGCACGCGGGAGTCATCGGGCTGGGAGTGGAGACCGGATTCCAGTCCGGCCAGACCCTTCTGCGCAGCGGCGCCCGCACGGTCTACGCCGACGTGGCCGCGGTGCTCGCCCGGCTGGACGAGGCGCTGCAGGTCCTGTCACCGACCGTCATCTCGCTGACGAGCAAGGTCCTGGAGGGACTTATGCACGAGGCGCTGGGCGAGGCCGAGCGCGGCCTGCACAGCGGTGAGGTGCCGATAGGGAGCGTCATCGCCGACGGGGGCGGGCAGATCGTCGCGCGCGGCTTCAATCAGCTCCTTCGCACCGCGGACCGCACCGCGCACGCCGAGATGGTCGCGTTCCGCGCCGCCAGCGGCTGGATTCCGCAGACCCGAAAAGACTATGTCCTGGTGAGCACGCTGGAGCCCTGCGTGATGTGCACCGGCGCCGCCATGATGGCGGGCATCGACACCATCGTCTACGGTATGCGGGCGCCCACCAACAGCGGCACGGCGCGGGTCCTGCCGCTCGAGAGCCTCGACAGCCAGATGCCGCGCATCGTCGGCGGTGTGCTGGCCAAGAAGAGCCGCAAGCTGCTGGAGCGCTTCGTGAAGGACGCCCGGGAACCGCTGCTGCGCGCCTTCGTCGAGCAGCTCCTGGCGGCCGCGGACAGCTGAAGCGCGGCGCGGTGTGCTGGCGATTCGCGGCGCGCCCGGGAACGAATGCTTGCACGGCTCCGACGTGCGCTTCCTCAAAGTGGATAACGACTCCCGCGAGGCAGACCGACCGGCAAACGATCCGCGGCGGTC
>DAOMZC010001539.1:0-1534 GCA_035437965.1 Pseudomonadota bacterium | reverse complement strand
GCGCCGGTTGATGCAACGGCTGCGACATCACCGAAGCCGCGGGGGCCGGCGCCGCCGGGGCCGGGCTCGGCGCCGCCTTCGCCGCGGGCTTGCCCTCCGGATCGATGGTCCCGATCGAGGCTCCGACCTTGACCGCGGCCCCGACTTCGAACAGCTGCGCGGTCAGCACGCCGGAGGTGGGGGCGGGCAGGGTCACCGTGACCTTGTCGGTCTCCAGCTCCGCCAGGGGTTCGTCGGTGGCGACATAGTCGCCGACGCGCTTCAGCCACTTCGCAATGGTCCCCTCTGCGATCGACTCCCCGAGGGGCGGGATGACAAGTTCGACAGACATATTCGCTCGATCCTCGATCCTGGCCCGAGCCTGGCCCCTCGGCCTGGCCTCGGGCCTCTGGCTGTTAGTGCTTCTCGCCGCCCTTGCGGTCGGCGAAGGCGTCGTTCATCAGCTTGTGCTGCTCCAGGACGTGCGCCTTGTGCGACCCGGTGGCGGGGCTGGCGCTCTCGACCCGGCTGGCGGTGCGCAGGCTCATCGTGCTGGCGAACTCATGCTGCAGCAGCGGGACGATGAACTGCAGCGCCCCCATGTTCGCCGGCTCCTCCTGCACCCAGATGAGCTCGCGGACCTTGGAGAACGCCCCCATGGCCTTCTGCAGCTCGTCGGTGCGCAGCGGGTACAGCTGCTCGACGCGCACGATGGCGGTGCGGTTGTCGCCGCGCTTCTTGCGCTGCTCGACGAGGTCGAAGTAGACCTTGCCGGTGCACAGCATGACCCGGGTGACCTGATCCGGCTGCACCTGGTTGTCGCCGATCACGCACTGGAAGCGCCCCGTCGACAGCTCGCTAATGTGGCTCAGCGGCACGCGCAAGAGGCTCTTGGGCGTCATGACCACCAGGGGCTTGCGCCACGGCCGGTGGACCTGGCGGCGCAGCAGGTGGAAGTACTGCGCCGGCGTCGTCGGGTAGACGACCTGGATGTTGTCCTCGGCGCCGAGCTGCAGGAAGCGCTCGTAGCGGGCCGACGAGTGCTCGGGCCCTTGCCCCTCGTAGCCGTGCGGCAGGAGCAGCACCAGGCCCGACAGCCGCCGCCACTTGTCCTCGGCCGAGCTGACGAACTGATCGAGGATCACCTGGGCGCCGTTGACGAAGTCGCCGAACTGCGCCTCCCAGACCACCAGGCCGTCGGGGTAGTCGAGGCTGTAGCCGTACTCGAAGCCGAGCACCGCGGCCTCGGACAGCATGCTGTCATAGATGCGGAAGCGCCCGCCCTTGCCCGCGGCCTCGCCCACGCGCTCGATCGGCGTGTGCTCCTTGCCGGTCTTGATGTCGATGACCACGGCGTGGCGGTGGCTGAAGGTGCCGCGCCGCGAGTCCTGGCCCGAGACGCGCACCAGCCGCCCCTCCTGCACCAGCGAGGCCAGGGCCAGCGCCTCGCCCATGCCCCAGTCCAGGGCCTGCTCGCCGCGCCCCATGGCGGCGCGCTGCTGCAGAAGACGCGCGATCTTGGGGTGGGCGACAAAGCCCTCGGGCAGGCGGGTCA
>DAOMZC010001538.1:0-1538 GCA_035437965.1 Pseudomonadota bacterium | reverse complement strand
CGGGCGCCGCGGCGGCGCGGGCAGCGGACCGCAGTGGTGGAGCAGGGCGTTGACCAGGGTGCCGCTCTCGTGGCCGGGGGCGGGGTGGACGACCATGCCGGCCGGCTTGTGCACGACGATGAGGTGGCGATCCTCGTACAGGACGGTGAGCGGGATGTCCTCGGCCAGGTCGCCGGCCGGGGTCGGCGGCGGGGGCGTAAAGCGGATGCGCTGACCCGGCCGCAGGCGCTGGCCCGACTTGGTCGGGTTGCCGTCGAGCCAGACCTCGCCTTCATCGATCCGTCGGCCGAGCTGCGAGCGCGAGTAGGGCAGGCCCTTCTGCGCCAGAAATACGTCGAGCCGCGTGCCGGCGGCTTCAGCGGGAACTAAAAATTCGTAGGACTTGAGCTCTCGGGTCACCAGATCCGCGATTTTACATGCCCTTTGGACTTGAGCATGACATCGACGATGGCCCGATCGAATAAGTTGAGCTCGTAGATCTCGGGCGTGACGCGGCTCTTGAACAGGGTCCGGCCCTCTTCGATGTGATCGTGCATGACCGAGAAGAGCGTGTCGTTCTCGATGCCGTCGATGATTTCTTTCTCGTGATAGAGGGTGAGGTCAGAGGAGATCGCCCGCGCCAGCTGGCGGGCACGCTCGGGTTTGTCGATCAGCGCCATGCCATCGATCTTACCGTCCCCGGGGCGGGAACTCAACTATCTCGCCGGGCTTTTGGCCGGCGCAGCGGCCGGGCCACCGCGGACCGACGAACCGGAGCGGGTCCTGTCACCTGCGGCACCCCGCCGCTCGCGCGGCGCTCGCGCGGCGCGAGCGCATCGGGGCCCCCGCCTCCGGCGCCACCCGCTCCTGAAGTGAAAATTACGGGCTTCGGCGGGGGCACGGGTTTAGAAGCGGCCGCTCACCAGGAGGCCGGTGCCGCCGACGACCGTCAGCGGGTTTATCTGGAGGTTATTGCGGGCGTAGACGGCGACCCGGGTGTGGGTGACCGCGCCGGCAATCAGCATGGCCAGGCCGCCGGCCTGCGCTAGGCCATCGAACGCCAGGAGGGCGCCGCCGAGCGGGGCGCCGCTTCCGTGCAGGAAGCCCATCTCGATCCACGGGCCGAGCACCGGGATGTACAGCGGCCACAGGGCGGTGGTGTCACCGAGCGAGCTGCTCGTCGAGGTGTTGGTCGTGGGCTGGTTGGGGTAGTCGGAGTAGTAGTAGTCGGTCGTATAGGGCGAGTAGGTGGCGGCGGCCAGGGCGCTTAACGACCATGTCACCCCGAGCGTGACCGCTCCGGCAATGATGAGGCCGACCCGGGGCCGCTTAACGAAGCGGGCCTGCCCGCGCGGGGCGGGGACGAACGTTGCTCCGGTCTGGCTGCGGTAGGGCTGCGGCGGGTAGTAGGGCTGCGGCTGATAAGGCTGCGGCTGATAAGGCTGCGGCTGATAAGGCTGCTGCTGATAAGGCTGCTGCTGATAAGGCTGCTGATAAGGCTGCGGCTGATAAGGCTGCGGCTGATAAGGCTGCGGCTGATAAGGCTGCGGCTGATAAGG
>DAOMZC010001537.1:0-1538 GCA_035437965.1 Pseudomonadota bacterium | reverse complement strand
CTCGGTGCCGACGGCTGCCCCGACGCCGAGGGCATCACCCGGCGCGGATTCCTGAGCACGGCCAGCGCGGCGACCGCCTGCGCCCTGCTCGCCACGGAGGGTCGCAGCGGCGCCGCCGGGCAACCGTTGGGGCCCCCGCCGCCGGGGCTTCCCGTCGCGCCGACGCCGGCGCCGAGCCTGCCGGGTCCGGGGGAGATTGCGGTGAAGCTGCGGGTCAATGAGGTCGAGCGGGTGCTCAACCTGGACCCGCGGGTGACGCTGCTCGACGCCCTGCGGGAGAACCTGCAGCTTACCGGGGCCAAGAAGGGCTGCGACCACGGGCAGTGCGGGGCGTGCACGGTGCTGGTCGATGGGCGGCGCATCTACGCTTGCCTGACGCTGGCGGCGATGAACGACGGCAGCGCGGTGACTACCATCGAGGGCCTCGGTCGACCGGGGGCGCTGCACCCGCTGCAGGCGGCGTTTATCGAGCACGACGCGCTGCAGTGCGGCTACTGCACGCCGGGGCAGATCGTGTCGGCGGTGGGGCTGCTCGGCGAGCCGGGCGGGGTCACCGATGCGGACGTGCAGAAGGGCCTGTGCGGTAACCTCTGCCGCTGCGGGGCCTACCCGAACATCGTCGCGGCCGTGCAAAAAGTGCGCGCCGCTGCGCCGGCCCGCAAGTAAGCCGACCCCAAGGAGCCAAGATGGAGCCCTTTGAGTTCACCCGCGCCCACGACCCGGCCGACGCGCTGGCCAAGAGCCGCGGGGCGGCGGCGCGCCTCATCGCGGGGGGGACGGCGCTGCTCGAGCTGATGAAGCTCGGCATCGAGCGGCCGGCGCGGCTGGTGGACATCGGCGCGCTGCCGCTCGGGCGCATCGAGCCGCAGGCGGGCGGTCTGCGCATCGGCGCGCTGGTGCGCAACAGCGACCTGGCGAACCACCCGGAGGTGGCGCAGCGCTATCCGGTGCTGGCGCAGGCGATCTTGTCGGGGGCCTCGCCGCAGCTGCGCAACATGGCGACGGTCGGCGGGAACCTGCTGCAGCGCACCCGCTGCGCGTACTTTCGCGATGGGGTCTCGGCGTGCAACAAGCGCAACCCGGGGGCTGGCTGCGCGGCGCTGCTCGGGTATCACCGGGAGCACGCGGTCCTTGGCGGCAGTGACCGCTGCATCGCGACTCATCCGTCGGATATGTGCGTGGCGCTGCTGGCGCTCGATGCGACGGTGCAGGTGCTGCCGGCGGCGGGCGGCGACGAGCGCGCGGTGCCGCTCGGGGAGTTCCACCTGGCGCCGGGGCAGACGCCCGAGCGGGAGACGGTGCTTGCCGCTGGCGATCTGGTGGTCGCGGTCACGCTGCCGGCCTCGCCGCGGGCGGCGCGGTCGTTTTATCTCAAGGTGCGCGATCGTGCGGAGTTCGCGTTCGCGCTGGCGTCGGCGGCGGTGGCGGTGGAGCTGAGCGGGGGGGTCGTGCAGAGCGCCCGGGTGGCGCTCGGCGGCGTGGCGACGCGGCCGTGGCGGGCGACGGAGGCGGAGGCGGTGCTGCACGGCCAGAGGCCC
>DAOMZC010001536.1:0-1541 GCA_035437965.1 Pseudomonadota bacterium | reverse complement strand
CGAGCAGATCCCGACCCGCGCCGGCACCACGCTGGTGTTCTTCCACCCCGACGGCGTGACCGGACCGCGCTATCGCCTGGAGCGCTGCGCCGAGGCCGACGGGGCCGCAGACGCCCCCCGCTGGTCGATTCCCGGCTGTCCGAGCGGCTCCGGCGGCCCCGGTGGCCCGGACGGCCCCAGCCTGGACGATCCGAGCGGCACGCCGCGGGCGCCGGCAGGCTCCGGCTCCTCCGCCCGACGGGTGTTCACCCAGGCCGAGGTGCTGGCGCTGCTCTCGCAAGAGCCGCTGCGCTTCAGCAGCTCGGCGCTGCTGCGGCCGGTGATCCAGGACTCGCTGCTGCCGACCGCCGCCTATGTCGGCGGCCCCGGCGAGATCAACTACTTCGCGCAGCTCGGGCCGCTCTACGAGCTGTTCGGCGTCGCCCAGCCGCTGGTGCTGCCGCGCGCCCGCTTCCGCTGCCTGGAGGACAACACCCGCTCCTGGCTCGCCAAGCTGGGCCTCTCGCCGGCCGAGGCCGAGGTGCCGCGCGCCGAGCTCTTGCGCCGCCTCGCCGCCCGCGCCCCGCAGGGGCTGCCCGACCCCACGGCGCTGCGCGAGCGCATGCTGGCCGACATCACGATCCGCCTCGGCGAGCTGGAGGCGCTCGACAGCGCCCTGCGCGATCCGGTGCGCCGCGCCCGCGAGAGCATCGAGCGCACGGTCGGCCGCCTGACCGACCGCTACACCAAGGCGCTGCTCGAGCGCGACCACGTCACCACCGAGCGCGTCGACCGCGTGCAGGGGTTCCTGCTCCCCGCCGGCGTCCCGCCGGAGCGGTTTTACTCCCTGCCCTACTTTGCCTGTAAGTACGGAGCCAGCGCCTTCAAGCAGAAGCTCTTTGCCCTCCTGGGCGACGCCGAGGTCTTTGCTCCGGCGGTGCGCAGCGTAGATCTATGAAGCGGTGAAGCCGGCCGGCCGCGCATGGGTGACTCTGGCCGCGCCAAGCAAAATCCGATGGATCGCAGCTCAGCGATGGGCCATCGTAAAGGCCATCGTATGGGACCCCGGCGGGCGCTGCGCATCGGCATCACGTGCTATCCCACCACCGGCGGGAGCGGCATCATCGCTACCGAGATCGGGCTGGCCCTCTCGCAGCGCGGCCATAAGGTCCACTTCATCTGCTACGAGCTGCCCGGGCGGCTCGTCCCGCAGCCGAGCGGCATCACGTTCCACCGGGTGCGCGTGCGCGAGTACCCGCTGCCCCACCTGGACACCTACGTGCTGGCGCTGGCGTCGCAGCTCGCCGAGATCAGCGTCGCCGCCGACCTTGACCTTCTGCACCTGCACTACGCCATCCCGCACACCACCAGCGCCTACTTGGCCAGCCAGCTCCTGCGCGAGCGCGGGCGGCAGCCGCCGCGGCTCATCACCACCCTGCACGGCACCGACGTCACCCAGGTCGGCAGCGACCCGGCGCTGCTCCCGATGCACCGCTTCACCCTGCGTCACAGCGACGGGCTGACCGTGCCCTCGGCGTACCTCCGGCAGGCGGTCTACGACG
>DAOMZC010001535.1:0-1541 GCA_035437965.1 Pseudomonadota bacterium | reverse complement strand
CTCAGCCTCGGCGCCCCCCTGCGCACCATCACCCCCGAGCTGCAGCAGCGCGCCGCCGACCTCGTGAACCTGCGCCGCACCGCCGCCGGCCTGACCCCGGTCGAGCTCTCCCCGGCCCTCAACTACGCGGCCCAGCGCCACAGCCTGGATCAGGCCCGCCGCGGCACCGCCAGCACCCTCGGCTCCGACGGCTCCACCGCCGCCCTGCGCGTACGCGAGGCCGGCTACGACGGCACCGCCGACGAGCTCCTCGCCGGCGAGCGCGAGCTGGAGCCCGCCCTCACCGACTGGCTCGCCGACCCCGCCGCGCAGCGCACCCTGCTCGCCGCCCCGGCCCGCCACCTCGGCGTCGGCCTGGCCGACGGGATGCTGACCCTTCTGTGCGGCGTCCCCGCGACCGCCGTGGTGAACACCGACGCCGAGCTGCAGGGCCGCGTCCTCGCCCTGCTCAACGAGCACCGCCAGAGCATCCGCGTCGCCCCCCTCACCCTGCACCCCGCCCTGTGCGCCGCCGCCGCCGGCCACTCCCAGGACATGGCCGACAAGAGCTTCTTCGCCTTCGAGCAGCCCGGCCAGCTCGGCATCGCCGGCCACCTCAAGCAGAGCGGCTACCGCGGCCGCACCCTGCCGGCGATCACCATGGGCCAGACCACCGCCGAGGCCGTCGTCCAGCTCCTCCTCGGCAACGCCGCCCACCGCCGCAACCTCCTCGATGGCGAGAACCGCGAGCTCGGCGTCGCCGTCACCCGCGCCCGCTGGACCCTGGTGCTGGGCAACCCACCCGCCGAGGCCAGCGACGACCTGCGCGGACGCCTGCTGACCCTCCTCAACGCCCAGCGCGCCCTGTCCACCGCGCCCCCCCTCCGCCTGTCCCCGCAGCTCGCCGCCGTGGCCCAGGCCCACGCCGAGGACATGGCCCGCCGCAACTACTTCGCCTTCCAGACCCCCGAGGGCGAGCCCCTCACCGCCCAGGCCCAGCGGTCCGGCTTCGACGGCCGCCTCGCCCCCGCGCTGGTCAAGGGCTACACCTCCCCCGAGGCCGCCCTCGACACCTGGATGAAGAGCCCCCCGAACCGCCAGAACATCCTCGACCCCCAGCTCGTCCAGCTCGGCATCGGCGTCGCCGACTCCCGCTGGGTGCTCCTGCTCGGCGCCGGCTAGAACTAACTCCCAATTCGTCCTTTTCCGGCCCCGGGTCCGCAGACAACAACAGACTCGCAGTCCCCGTCGACCGGCAGCGCCGCATAAACAACCGCTATCGGCGCGCAGTTTTAACGCTACCATGGGGCCCTCATCGAAAATAGGAGAGCTCAAATGGACATGGAACAGTGGCTGCACAAGCTAAGCGATAGCGCCGCGCCGTTCGCGATCGACATCGGCCTCAAGATCGTAGGCGCCCTGGCCCTGTGGATCGGCGGCCGGATCGTCATCAGCGCCATCCGCGGCGTGGTCCGTCGGGCCAGCACGAAGCGTCACCTGGATCCGACGCTCGTTCGCTACCTGGACTCCGCGCTCGGCCTCCTCCTGCAGTTCCTCTTGTT
>DAOMZC010001534.1:0-1544 GCA_035437965.1 Pseudomonadota bacterium | reverse complement strand
GATCGCCAGCAGCAGCTCGCTGCGCTCGGCCGGCGTTCCGCGCTCGGCGGTCTGGACCATCCCGGCGGCCCGGCGCCGCCCCTGCGCGAGCGTCCGCGGCCGCTCCGGGCGCCGCCACCCCCAGGCTGCCAGACCCAGCCCTGCCGCGAGGCTGGACACCCCCACGAGCCCCGCCCCGAGGAAGCGCCGCCGGGTCGGCGGAGCGACCGGCGCCGACTCGGCCGGAGTCACGCTGCTCGGCGGCCCGAGCGAGACGCTCGAGGGAAAGCCGACCGGCCACACGGTAGCCAGGTCCTCAATCAACAGCAGACAGTCCTGGTAGCGGTCGGCGCGCTCCTTGGCGAGCATCTTGAGCACGATGGCGTCAATCCGCGTCCACGAAATGGTCGGCCGCACGACGCCGCGCTCAGCCGCCACCACCGACGGCGGAGTCGGCGGGTTGAACAGGTGCGCCAGCAGCAGGTCCATCGACGCCCCGCTGAACGGCCGCCGGCCGGTCAGGGCTTCGTACAGCATGACCCCGAGCGGGTTCGGGCCAGCGGGGCGGGACGCTGCCGCAAAGGAGGTCGCAGCCTGCAGCGCGCGACCCGCGTGTACCGCCGCCCTCAAGCCATGGTGGCTTGACTGGTGGGGATCACTTGGGCAGCGGCGGACGGTCCCCGCTGCGAGCCGGCCCCGGCCCCGCGAGCGCCAGCGCAAACAGGCGCAGCGGGGTCGCCAGCGCGATGCCCCCCAGCACCAGCGTCAGCGGCAGGAGCCCCAGGATGTAGCGGGGCTCGGGGAACCCGAAGAGCGCGAGGAACCCGCTGCGCACCCCGATGGCGAGCAGCGCCAGCCACAGGATGTTCCGGCGCGCCCGCCACACCGGCAGCATCAGCGTGAAGAGCCCCGACAGCGCCAGCCACGCGCCAAGCTGCGCCAGGCGCAAGTACACGTCGTTACTCCGCGGCAGCCGCGTCGGCTGATCCTTGGGTCGAGCGCGCGTCGGCAGATCGTTGGCGCCCAGCCACAGATGGCGCAAGCGGTACGCCGGGGCAAGGACCAGCGTACGCAGCGGATGGCGGCGTACTCTCTGCCGCCAGAGCTCGTGAAACTCATCATCGATGTCCTTGCTCATGCCGTCGCTGCTGTGCTGCCACAAGAGCTCGTAGACGCGCATCCGCTCGGCTTTCGAGTCGAAGGCATACTCCGGAAACAGGATCATGGAGGTCCCGCAGCTGCGCTTGTAGACGCACCCCTGCGTCGAGAGCAGGTCGAACTCGGTGCGCACCCAGCTCGCGTACCAGCTGTGAAACCAGGTCCGCTCGATGGGCGTCCCATCGATTTCGCACAGCGAGCCAAAGGCGTAGGGTGCCCCGAACGTGTGGAGGTTCCGCAGCACCCACGGGCTGTAGGTGACGAGCGCGCACAACAGCGTCAGCGCCACCATGCGCCCGCGGGCGCGCAGCGGCTCGCGCCGCAGGATCAGCGGCAGCAGCAGGCACGGCCCGAGCAGCACGCCATCGGCGCGGACCAGCATCCCCAGCGCCACCGCCACGCCGGCG
>DAOMZC010001533.1:0-1544 GCA_035437965.1 Pseudomonadota bacterium | reverse complement strand
TTGATCTGGAAGGGCGCGCCGATCCCGAAGACCGGTACCTCGGCGCTGCCGGCGAATCCGCTGCTCAGTAAAAGCTCGACAATTTTGCGCCTGATTCCGCCGAGCTAGCTCGCCACCGCAGCACTGGGTCCCCGGGCAGCGAGGGAACCTGATAAAATGATACGGCATCTATGAGTACGATTGAGTCGAAACCTCCCGATGCTGGCCCGCCCAAGAAGAGCTCCGGCCTCGTCGCCCTGGAGCAGGAGCTGGCCCTGCGCGAGACCGCCCCCGGGCCGTCCCTCCAGGCGCGAGCGCTGACCGGCGGCCCCCCCGCGGCGATCAACACGACGGTGAGGCCGACCACGACGACCCTGCAGGGCACCCCGCTGTCGAGCCTGCGGCCGGTGCGGCGCGGCGATGAAGGCTCGCGGCCGGGCGCCGTGAGCCCGAGCCCGCGCACCCCGCAGGAGCAGGAGCTGGCCCTGCGCGAGACCGCCCCGGGGCACCCCACCCCGGCGGTGAAGCCGGACCTCGACGACACCGCGGTCGAGCCCGAGGCCAACACGCTGCCCGAGAGCGAGGCCCCGCCCAGCCCGGCGCTGCCGCGTCACATCGAAGACGGCCTGCGCCAGGCCGACCAGGGGGCTCCGCGCCGGACCATCGAGGGCGAGCTGCCGCGCGGAGCGAGCCTGGGCCGCTACCTGGTGCTCGGGGTCCTCGGAGCGGGCGGCATGGGCGTGGTGTACAGCGCCTATGATCCCGAGCTCGATCGCAAGGTCGCGATCAAGCTGCTGCGCACCGACGTCGCCGGAGAGGACGCCGGCCAGGCGCGGCGCCGCCTTTTGCGCGAGGCGCAGGCGATGGCGCGCCTGCAGCACCCGCAGGTCATCGCGGTCTATGACGTGGGCACCATCAAGAGCCAGGTGTTCATCGCCATGGAGCTCATCGAGGGCACGACCCTCAGCGGCTGGCTGAAGGCCAAGCCGCGTCGCCGCGACGAGATCCTCGAGGTCTTCACCCTCGCCGGACGCGGGCTGGCCGCCGCCCACGCGGTGGATCTGGTGCACCGCGACTTCAAGCCGGACAACGTGCTCGTCGGCCGGGACGGGCAGGTGCGGGTGACCGACTTCGGCCTGGCGCGCAAGGTGAGCGGCGGCGACGACTATGCGAGCAGCTCGCACGTCTCCGACCCGATCATGAACGGGCCGGGCGTGCTGGCCGGGACGCCGCGCTACATGGCCCCGGAGCAGTACTCGGGCGACCCGGTCGATCAGCGCACCGATCAGTTCAGCTTCTGCGTCGCCCTGTACGAGGCGCTCTACGGCGTCGCGCCGTTCGCCGGCGACACCATCGGCTCGCGCGGCTTCAACGTGGTGCGCGGGCGCGTCCTGTCGCCGCCGCCCGAGGCGCGGGTGCCGGCGTGGCTGCGCCAGGTGCTGCTGCGCGGCCTCAGCGTGCGCCCGGAGAACCGCTACACCGACATGGAAGGGCTGCTGGTTGCGCTCAACCGCAACCGCCGGGGGGTGCCCAAGCTGTGGCTGGCCACCATCTTCATCGTCGTG
>DAOMZC010001532.1:0-1544 GCA_035437965.1 Pseudomonadota bacterium | reverse complement strand
ACGGGGCCCCGTGCTCGAGCTGCTGGGCCAGCGACCCGGAGCTGGCGAAGCTCCACACCACCTGCCGGCCCGTCGCGGCGCTGAACTCGGCGGTGAGCTCGGTGAACGCCGGCTCGAGGTCCGAGGCCGCCGCCCCGCGCAGGGGCCGCGCCCCGCCGCGCCGGCAGCCGAGGAGCAGCGCGCCAACCAGCAGCTGCCGCCGAGAGAGCCGCATCACCGGTTCCGCGCTACTTGAGCGCCGCCCCGGGCGCCGACGGGCTCACGCTGAGGTAGGTGACCAGGGCCTCGACCACCGCGTCCTGCAGCCGCTTGGCCGGCTGGACGCCGCCGTCCTCGCCCAGATCGTTTACCAGCACGGCAAAAGCCAGCGGCGGCCGCAGCGGCTGCGACCCCGGCGCCGGCGCCCCCGCGTACCCCGACAGGCAGGAGATGCCGCTGAGCGTCCCGGTCTTGGCACGCACGTAGCGCTCGGCGACGCTGCCCGCCATGCGGTGGCCGATCGTCCCGTCGGCTCCGGCCAGCGCCAGCGACGCGACGAAATCGGCGGCGAAGCGAAAATCGCGGTACGCCGCGCGCAGCAGCGTCACCACCTGAGTCGGGGTAAAGCGGTTCGAGTCGAACAGCCCCGAGCCATTGACCATCTGGTACTTGCCCGGCGCGATGCCCAGGCTCTCGAGGTAGCGGCTGACCGCCTGCAGGCCCTTCTGCCAGCTGCCCGGCTTGCCGCTGGAGTCGGCGCCCAGGCTCTTTAGCACCTGCTCGGCCATGAAGTTGTTGGAGTGCTTGTTGATCGAGCGGGCCAGCACCCCCAGCGGCTGCGAGTAGTGGCTGTCGACGAGCAGGGCGGTGGGCGGCGCGGTGCCGCGGCTGACCTTGCCGCCGACCTGGATGCCGCGGCGGGTGAGCAGCTCGAGCAGCGTCGAGCCGGCGTACAGATCGGGGTGGGCGACGCGCTTGTTGACGTCCAGGCCGCTGTCGCTTAAGCGGATCGTGCCGCGCACCCGGATGATCGTGCGCTCGCGCCCCGGCGGGGCGTCTTTTTCCTCGACCGCCTCGATGATCAGGCTGGTGCGGCCGGTCTGGACGGTGCGCGCCTCGTTGCTGATGACGAAGTAGGGGGACTGCGGGTCGAGCGCCACCCGCGGCTGCTGGCCGTCGCCGGCGCCGGGCTGGACGCGCACGCTCACCGCGTTGTAGTTGAGCGACACCGCGCCCTGCGGGGCCCGGTAGGCGTTGTCCTGGTTTTTCTGCTCGAAGGCGGGGCCGACCCGCTGATCATCGAAGAAGCTGTCGTCGATGATGATGTCGCCCTTGATGCGCTTTATCCCGCGCGAGGACAGCTCCAGGGTCAGCTTCCACAGGTCCTCGGTCGACAGCGAGGGGTCGCCGTAGCCGCGCAGGTACAGGTTCTTGTACTCGCCGCGCTCGGCGCCGCGCTCGGCGGACAGCACGGTCTTGAAGCGGTACTCCGGCCCGAGCAGCGCCAGCGCCGCGGCAGTGGTGAACAGCTTGACGTTCGAGGCGATGTTGAGCGGCGCGAGGTC
>DAOMZC010001531.1:0-1548 GCA_035437965.1 Pseudomonadota bacterium | reverse complement strand
TCGGTGCGCCCGAGCGCGATGAGGATGACGCCGATCGCGTGCAGGTTGTAGGCGACCCGTGCCTCACTGCGCTTGGCGGCCCGCTCGATGAGCTCCAGCCCGACGACATTGAGGTTGAGCGCCTCGCCGTAGCTGCCCAGCCGCGCCAGCGCCTGGCCGAGGAAGTAGCGCGCCTCGGCGCGCACGGTCTCGGCGTCCGCCGCCTTCTCGCGGATCGAGAAGCAGCGCCGCAGCGGCAGCTCGGCGTCGGCGACCCGGTTCAGGGCGAGCAGGTTCTTGCCGACCAGGAGATAGAAGTCCGAGGTGCGGATATGATCCTGCCCCAGCGACTGCTGCATGATGCCGAGCGCCCGCTCCAGGTACTGCTGCGCCTCGCTGCCGCGGTTCTGCAGGATCAGCGTCAGCCCGATGCCGCGCAGGTTCGAGGCAATCGAGGGGTGCACCGAGCCGAGCCCCTTCTGCTCGACCTCCAGCGCCTCTTTGTAGTGCTGCATCGCGTGGGCGTAGTCGTCCTTGCCGCGGTAGGCGGTCGCCAGCACGTGCAGCATATCGGCGACCTCCGGGCGGCTGTCGCCGTAGATCTTGCTGCCGAGCGTCAGCGCCTGCTGGCAGAACTTGATGGCGGTGTCGAACGAGCGCTTGGCAATCTCGACCCGGCAGCGCGCCAGCTGCAGCTGCGCCTGCAGCGGCTCGGCCTCGCTCGGGCTCAGCGCCTCCAGCGCGGCGTCGGCGAGCATCTCCCAGCTCGCCGCCTTCTCGGGCTCGCGCAAGATGTTGCCGGTGAGCGCGGTGAGGCGGATCCACGTCTCGGCCACCATCTTCTGGTTGTGGCTCTCGAACGCCGCCGCCGCCGCCTGCACCAGCGTCTTCTCGGCCCGCCGGGCGTCGACCGGCTGCTCGACCTGGCCGAGCAGCGACAGCGCCTCGGCCTTGACGGGCAGGTACTTCACCCGGCTCGCCTGCTCGGCCAGCTGGCGCGCTTCGTTTATCGCCAGGCCGTAGCTGCCGAAGCGCTGCTCGGTGCGCACGGCCTGGATCTTCTCGGTGAGCCGCCGCACCTCGGCGCGCTCGGCTGGGTTTTCGGGCAGCGGCGGCGGCGCCCGCAGCGCCTCGATATCGGCGCAGCGGGCGACCGGCGGCAGCTCGTGCACCGCGGTGTTGCTCGACTCCAGGACCGCCTCGGCGGCGCCGGTGGCAAGGACATTGGTGAAGGCCTTGACTTCGTGCAGACCGTCATCCAAGCAGCGGTCGCGCAGCTCCAGGACCTGGGCCGGCTGCTGACCGCGCATCGTCGCCATGCACGCCGCGGTGCGCATGTTCACCCAGCTCTGGGCGTACTCGTCGAGGACCTGCTCGATGCGCTGCCACGAGTCGGCGGCGTAGGGCTTGCCGGTGCCGAGCAGCCGCGCCTTGAGCTCCTGCTTGCGCGCCGGGTCCCAGATGCCCTTGAGCTTGGCCTCCGAGCCGCGGCACAGCGCCTCGCGGTCCTCCTTGCGCATGTGATAGACGAGGTTTACGCCCAGCGCCGCCACGACGATGAAGATGGTG
>DAOMZC010001530.1:0-1552 GCA_035437965.1 Pseudomonadota bacterium | reverse complement strand
CTGGCCATCGACGCGCACGTAGGCCGCCTGCAGGTTGATGTCGGGGAGAAGGGCGTACAGGCGGGCGCGGCGCTGGCGGTCGGCGGCGGCGGCCAGGTGCTGGCCCTGCACGAGCTCGGGGCGCAGGCGCATCGACTGCGCGTGGGCGCCGTCGTAGCCGGGCAGGGGCTTCTGGCCGGCGGCGAGGAGGTCGGTCGGCTCGGCGAGCTCGATGGTCGCGTCGGCGGGCGAGAAGCCGCAGGTGATGAGGACCCCGCCGCGCGCGATCTCGGCCTGGGTGCGGGCGACGATCTCCTGCTGCTGGGCGTTGGCCAGCGCGACCTGCACGCGCAGGACGTCGGCGTTGGTCAATACGCCGGCCTTGAGGCGGGCCTGGGCCACCGTGACCTGCTCGGCAAGCTCCTGCTGCGAGGAGCGGGCGATGTCCTGCAGCGCCTTGGCCTCGAAGTAGCGCAGGTAGCCGACGCGCACCTGCTCGCGCAGGGTCGCGGCGGCGGCGCTCAGCTGGTCCTGGCCGGCGGCGGCGGTGAGCTTCTGGCCGCGGTACTCCTCGATGCCGCGGGTCAGGCCCAAAAGCGGCTGCTCGGCGGCCAGGACGAAGGTGTTGGTGTCCTGGCTGCGCACCGTAATCTGGGTCGGCGGGGTGCCGGGGAAGGGAATCACGAACGGGTTTGCGTAGTGCTGGTACTCCTCGCTGAGGCGCACCACCGGGAGCAGCCGGCCGCGCACGCTGCGCAGGCTGTCTTCACCGGCGCGCAGGCGGGTCCGCGCCGCCTGCAGCGCCGGGCTTGAGGACAGCGCCAGCTGCTCGGCCTCGGCGACCGAAAGCTTGCGCGCCTCCGCCGCCGCGGCCGACCTTTCCGGGCCGAGCGCGGCGAGCCCGCAGCAAACAGGAAGGAGCAACAGAAGACGAGACAGAGGACTCTTCATGTTAGCGACCTGTGTGAACCGTGACGACGGCGGACATTCCCGCCCGCAGGACCAGCTCGGCGGGCAGGTTCTCCCAGGTGACGCGCACCGGAATCCGCTGCACCACCTTGACGAAGTTGCCCGAGGCGTTGTCGGCCGGCAGGAGGGAGAAGCTGGCGCCGGTGCCGCCCGAGAGGCTCTCGATCCGGCCGCCGAACTTGCGGCCGGGGAAGGCGTCGACCTCGATCTCGGCGCTCTGGCCGGGGCGCATGCGGCCGATCTGGGTCTCTTTGAAGTTGGCCACGACGTAGGTGGCCACGGGGACCAGGGCCAGGACCTGCTGGCCGATGCCGACCAGCTGGCCTTCGTGGATCGACAGGCGCGCCGCCTGGCCCTCGACCGGGGCCATGATCTTGGTGTGGGCCAGCTGCAGCCGCGCCAGATCGAGCTGCGCCTCGCTGCTGCGCACGCGGGCGTGGGCGAGCTCGGCCTGGGCGCGCGCGGCGGCGATCTGGGCGTCGATGGGAGCGCTCTGATCGAGGCGCCCCTTGGCCTCGCGGACGCGCGACTTGGCCGCCGCCTTGGACTCCTGGGCGACCGCCACCTGGGCGCGCGCCTGCGCCAGCTGCGCCTGCGCCGAGTC
>DAOMZC010001529.1:0-1554 GCA_035437965.1 Pseudomonadota bacterium | reverse complement strand
CGCTGCATCATCTCGGCCGCGGCGGCCTGGGTGAAGGTCATCAGCAGCACCCGCTCGGGGGCCACTCCGGCGCGCAGGAAGCGCGCCACCCGCTGCGTCAGCGCCCGCGTTTTGCCGCTGCCCGCCCCCGCCAGCCCCAGCAGCGGCCCCGGCCGCGCGAGCACGACCGCCCGCTGCTCGTCGGACAGCCCGAGGAACTCCGCATCCCCCGCCCCCGCATCCCCTGGAGACCGGTCGAACGCCGCCGCCGCCGTTGAGCCAAACATGCCCGAACCGTATCCGCCAGCGCCCGGTTGTCAACCTGAGCAATACGATTCAGCACCGGCAGTGCCGATGCGCCATCGCGCCAGACTGGTGAGCACGCAGTGCACGACGGTACTAAGGGCCGCGAGTGCCTGGCCCGGGTCAGATACTCTTCACGCCGGCGTCCGGCGCCGGGCGCTGCGCCGACCCTGCAACAGAGCCACGGCGCCGGTCAGCGCACCGAGAGCGAGCAGCGGGGTGCTCCGGGCCGGACCCGCAGCGGGCTCAAGGCGCGGAGCGAGCTGGCAGCCAGTGGCCACGGCGCCGGTGCCCGGGAGTCGGGGCGGGCTCGTGGGCTCGCGGGGAGGCGAGGGGAACTCGACGGCGCCGACGGTGCAGCTGAAGGCGCGGGCGACGCCGCGCTGGTCCCGGCCGTGCAGCTCGGGGCTCTGGCACTCGGTGGAGGGCGCACCGGCGAGCTTCTCCGCAACGGGAGCGCGGGTCGGGGTCGGTCCGCCGTTGTCGGCGAGCTCGCCGACCAGGGGCTCGGTTCCGGCGTCGGACTTGAGGTTGCCCAGGGTCATGCAGTTGTTGTTGGCGAAGCCGTTCTGGCGGATGACGTTGACGCCGGTGAAAGTGGTGTTGACCGCGGAGCCGGCGAAGCGGGTGGCGGAGCTGCAGGCGTCGCCCTGGATCTGCTCGCCCTGGCTGTCGGCGAGGATGCTGTTGGTGATGGTCAGGTTGACTGCGGCGCCGCTGGCCGAGGCGTACAGGGCGCCGCCGAAGCCGCGGGCGGAGGGGTCGATGAGGGTCCCGGTGGTGGCGCCGCGTACGGCCGTGTTCTCGACCAGGGTCGAGTGCAGGAGCGTGAGGCTGCTATTGAGCACGTACACCGCGCCGCCGCGACCCGAGCCCGGGCTGCCCGAGGCAGCGCCGCTCAGGGTGCTGCCGCCGCGCGCGGTGTTGAGGGTCAGGGTGGAATTTACGATCGAGGCGCTGCCGTGAAAGACGAACACCGCGCCGCCGCCGCGGGGCAAACCGGAACGCGCGCGGTGAGCGGAAGGCGCCGCCCCGGCCTGCGGTAAACTCGATCGTCGTCTCGGGAGACAACGATGTCACGCAAGGTCTTCGTCGCCGGCGTCGGGATGATCCCGTTCGCCAAGCCGGGCGCCTCGGCGCCCTACCCCGCCATGGCCGCCGCGGCCGCGCGCGCCGCGCTCGACGACGCCCGCGTCCCCTACGGCGCCGTCGAGCAGGCGTACGCCGGGTACGTGTACGGCGACTCGACGTCCGGCCAGCGCGCGCTCTACG
>DAOMZC010001528.1:0-1555 GCA_035437965.1 Pseudomonadota bacterium | reverse complement strand
GTCGCGAATGGCGTGGCGAACGCGGTCTCGAGCGCCGCCAGCACCGTCGCGAACACGGCCACGAACGTGGTCGACGACGTGGGCTCCTTCTTCTCGCATCTGTTCTGAGCCGTCTCGCTCCTGACCCCGACCGAGGTTGATTTCTGCTGATGTATCTGTGCTTGTTTGTCCGAAAACTGTCCGGGGTGAAGCCGACCGCGTGTCCGAACCCGACCGGGGTTGATTTCTGCTGATGTATTTGTGCTTGTTTGTCCGAAAATTGTCCGATTGCCGGACGTGTCCGGCCGACGGGCGGACACGCAGCTTCTCAACACCACAAGATCATGCGCGCAGCTCGTTGGCCCGATTGTTGGTGTGTCGCCCGGCATGTCATTTACCGCGAGACCGGGGTCGTCGGCGAGGTGCACAAGCAGGCGCCGATGGTGCCGGTCCAGGTGACGGTGCAGATCCCCGGCCAGAGCGACCGCGTCTTTTCCACCGAGGTCGCCAGCCACCGCTTCCTCACCCCGCTGCTCGCCGCCAGCGTCGCCTCGAGCTCGATCCAGTCGGCGGCGCCCGACGTCAGCGATGTCACGGTGCGCGTGCAGTCGCGCCTGGGCCTGCGCGGGTTCGCGCCGCTCATGCAGACCGACACCCTCTACTCACCGGGCGGGGTGACACCGCGGCTCCTGCAGTCGTCCTCGGGCATGCGGCACCTGCCGGAGCTCTTGTTCAACCCCTTCGGTCCTACCCGCGTCGAGCGGCTCGACCTGGCGGTGGCGGTCGAGTACAAGAGCGAGGTCGCCGAGATCATCGGCCTGTCGCTGGTCAGCGACGAGCTGGAGCCCGACACCCGGCCCAGCCTGTACGTGACCCTGCGGCCCTACAGCGGCGCCCCGCAGGTGCGCGCGGTGCCCTTCGAGGTCCCGCGCGGGCTCGCCGGCCAGACGCTGAAGATCGAGGCCAGCGCCGGCAACCTGGTCAAGCCCGAGCTCGCGCCGCCCGAGTCCCTGACCGACCTCGTCGAGAACCTGCGCAAGGGCTACGCCGCCCGCCAGCTCGTCGTCACCCTCACCACCACCGAAGAGGGCGTCAGCCACCGCGGGCGGCTCATCCCCAGCCTGCCGGCGTCGGTGATCGCCACCCTGCGCCCGGGCAGCACCACCCGCCGGGGCGAGGTCTACAAGCGCCTGACCCGCTTCGCAGTCGACGTCGACACCGTCCTTGTCGGGACCAAAGAGCTGACGGTGCAGGTCAAAGACGACTCCCGCTAAGGACTGCCCGCCGCCCGCTGCGCCGCCGAGCTCCCGCACCTTCCGTCAATCAAGAGGCCAACCGCTTGCGAACCTGCGCCGACCGATCAAGTGGACCTATCTACTGCCCTGGCAACTGCCCTGGCAACTGCCCCGGCGGCTGCCCCAGGAGTCGCCCCGGGAATCGTCGGGGCGAGCGGGCCGGGGACCGCGGCGACGGAGCGACCGCGGCCAGAGCCTGGTCGCGGGGGGTCCGGAGGGCGCGGCGGTGGCTCTTGCCGCTGGCGCTGGCGTGGCTCGGGGCGGCGGGAGCGGGGGCGCTC
>DAOMZC010001527.1:0-1558 GCA_035437965.1 Pseudomonadota bacterium | reverse complement strand
CGAGGACGCGGTGTGGAAGGCCCTGCTCGCCCTGCCCGTCCCGCCGGCGGCCATCGTCGAGACCGCGGCCGGCAGCTTCGCCCAGGTCGAGGGCTTCAGCGCCGTCGCCCGCCAGGTCCACGGCGACCCGGCGCTGGTCCAGGACGGCGTCGCCTGCAGCGAGAACGGGATCCAGCTCACCGTCGACCTCAAGGGCGGGCAGAAGACCGGGATGTTCCTCGACCAGCGCGACAACCGGCTGCTGCTCGGGCACTACTGCGCCGGGGCGCGCATGCTCGACGTGTACAGCTACGCCGGCGGCTTCGCCCTGTCGGCCCTGCAAAAGGGCGCGCGCGAGGCGACCTGCGTCGACATCTCGCCCCGCGCCCTGGCACTGTGCCAGGCCCACGCCGAGCGCAACCGGCTGGCGCCGCTGCACATCGTCGAGTCCGACGCCTTCCGCTACCTGGAGGCGGCGCCGCCGCTGCACTTCGACGTGGTGGTCGTCGATCCGCCCAAGTTCGCCCGCGCCCACAAGGACCTCGCCGCCGCCCAGAAGGGCTACCAGCGGCTCAACGCCCTGGCCCTCAACACGGTGCGCCCGGGCGGCCTGCTGGCGACCTGCTCGTGCTCGCAGCTCGTCGACGAGGAGACCTTCGAGCGCACGATCGCCGCCGCCGCCGCCGATGCCGGGCGCCGCGTCACCGTGCTGCACCGCGGCTCGCAAGGACCCGACCATCCGGTCCCGCCCGCCTTCCCCGAAGGTCGTTACCTTAAGTTCCTGCTCCTCGGGGTGGCGTGAGCGCGGTTTGCCAAGGCGCGACCGGCGCTTGCAGCCGCGGCCCCGTCGCGCGGGCGGTGCCGCGTCCGCGCGCCCCGCAGTCCTGATACCCTGAAGCCATGCTCGTCCCGCTGCTGTCGCTCGCGGCGCTGCTTGTCGCCATCGCGCTGAGCGTCTTCTCGCGGCTCAACGTGGGCCTCCTTGGTCTGGGCTTCGCCTACGCGCTCGGGGTCTTCGGGGCGGGCATGAAGGTGCGCGAGGTCAGCGCCGGCTTCCCGACGAGCCTCCTTTTGACGCTGCTCGGGCTGACGCTGCTGTTCGGGCACGCGCGCGCCAACGGCACCCTGGACCGGGTCGCCGGCTTCTCGGTGCAGCTGGCGCGCGGGCGCCCCGGCCTTTTGCCGATCGTCTTTTTCGTCCTCGCGGTGGTGCTGGGGACGGTCGGCGCCGGCAACATCGGCGCGGTGGCGCTGCTGGCGCCGGTGGCGATGAAGGTGGCGTTCGAGGCCGGGGTGCCGCCGTTCCTGATGGCTATCGTTCGCCGGTGACGAATGCGGTCGTGCTCGAAGCGCTGGGCTATGGCTGCGCGAGCCAAGCCGCCGCGATCATGGCGCCCTCCCTCTTCGTCAACCCGCTGCTCGATTTCGGCACCGACGATCAGAAGAAGGAGCTGCTGCCGCTCTTCACCGGCAAGGACTATCACGCCGCGACGGCCGCGCTGCACGAGACGCAGTTCGCGTTCGGCGCCGGCGCGATGAAGACGACCGCCGAAAAGCGCGGCAACGGTTATGTGCTGAA
>DAOMZC010001526.1:0-1559 GCA_035437965.1 Pseudomonadota bacterium | reverse complement strand
ACATCCAAAAGGACGACATCGGCGTCGGGGTGGCGGCGCAGCGCCTCGTCGGCCTCGAAGCCGTCGTGGGCGTGGGTCAGGGTGCAGCCGGGCCGCCGCTCGCAGGTCCAGCACGGGCCGGGCCGCCCGCAGCGCGTGGCGTAGGCGTAGTCGCGGAGGCAGCGGTGGGCGAGCTCGATGTAGCGGTCGCCGTCGTCAACCAAGAGGAGCTTGGGGCGGGGGTTCATGAGGAGCTCACCCGGCTGGACCTCCCAGGGGGGCGCTGACCCGCCGTGGCCAGGGCGCGCAGCTGCTGTTCGATCCCGCGCGCCAGCTCGGCCGCGCGCAAAACAGCGGCCGGCGCGCCCGCCCGCACCTGCCCCTCCAGCCCATCGAGCTCGGCGAGCTCAAGGCCGATGGCCGAGAGGGCGGCGGTGGTCAAAGGCGCCAGCTCGGCGGGCTCGTCTCCGTCAGCGACCTGGGGCGCGGGGGCGAGCAGCGGCGCCAGCTCGGCGGCCAGCTCGGCAAAGCGCGCGGCGGGCCGGGGGCTCCGCGAGTCGCCGTACAGGTCACGACAGAGCATGTCCAGCAGCGCGGCGTCGAGCGCTTCGCCCGCCGGCAGGTTCCGCGCGGTGCGCGCCAGATATTTGCCCACATCGTGGACCAGGCGCGCGATCAGCTCGCGACGGCGCTGCTTGCCCGGGTCCGCCTCGGCTGAACGCACGCGTGCGCCCGGCTCGCCGCGGCGCGGCATGCTCGCTTTGGGATCCGCAGATTTCGGGGCGGTCATTGCAGCGGTTCCCCCAGGGCCCGCCGGATCGCTCCGGCGTCGAAGGACGGCACCGCCGTCACCCGGCCATACAGCCGCTGCAGGTTCTGCAGCCGGCGCGGCGGGAAGTCGTGGATGAACACCGCGGGCTGGAGGTAGCCGTGGGCGCGCACCTGGGCGAGGATCAGCGCCCCCTGCTGGTCCTTGAGGTAGCGCAGGGCGCGCGCCTGATCCCCGCCGAACAGCTGCCGGGCCGTCGCCGCGATGTCCCCGCACAGGCTCTCCGGGGTGGCGCGGTCGAAGCGCAGGTCGATGAGCAGGGCGAACACCTCCTCGGCCGCCAGGGCGGCCAGCGTCTCGGCCAGCGAGCGCGCCTGGCGAATCGCCAGATCGGCGCCGAGGAACAGCCGGGCAAACTCGGTGTACTCGTCCCCGTCCTCGATGACCAGCAGGCGCTTCATGGGGTCTCACCGGGCGCCGCGGGCCCGTCCTCTCCGCCTTCCGTGGGTGTGGTGAGGGCGCGGAACAGCTGCACCACCACCGCCTTGTGGAAGCCTGGGCGCCCGGGCTCGACCGTGATGGCGCCGTTATAGAGGTGCAGCGCGGCGGTGACCAGGCCCAGGCCGTGCTGGATGCGCGGATCGTGGGGGTCCAGGCTCTGGTAGATCTGCTCGGTGGTCAGCGGCTCGGGGCTGGTGTCGTGGACCCGCAGGCGCACGATCTCTTCGCCGGTGGGCAGCATGGTCAGCTCGACATCGAGCGCCACCTGGCGCGGCGCGGGCGACCGCCCGACGGCCAGGATCGCGTTGCG
>DAOMZC010001525.1:0-1560 GCA_035437965.1 Pseudomonadota bacterium | reverse complement strand
GGCCGGGCCGCTGCTCCTGGTGGTCGGCCAATGTGGGGAGCTGTTCGCCCAAACCGCCGCGCCGACCGAGCGGCGGGCTTTGGTGCAGGGGCTGTGGCGACTTTTTTGTCAGGCTGCGCCGCTGGTGCGGGTGATCATCACGCTGCGCGTGGACTTCGTGGGCCAGTGCGGCGAGCTGCTGGTCTCGCCCAGCGGCCCGCGCCTGGACCGTGTGGCCTTCGATGAGGCACACCGCGTGTTCATCGCGCAGCAGGAGCCCGCGCAGCTCCAGCAGTGTATCGAACAGCCGGCGGACAAGGTGGGGCTGCAGCTCGAAGCGGGGCTTAGCGCGGCGCTGCTGGCCGATGTCGGCAACGAACCGGGAGCGCTGCCGCTGCTCGAAGACGCGCTGGATATGCTGTGGCTGCGGCGCCAGGGAGGGCGTCTGACGCATCAGGCGTTTGCTGAGATCGGCGGTGTGGTCGGAGCCCTGGAAAAGCGCGCCGACGCGCTGGTGGACGCCCTGCCTGCGGAGACGCAGCCTCTGGTGCGCCGTCTGCTGACCGAGCTTGTGACCGTCTCGGAGCAAGGCGGGAGTGACACGCGCCGCCCGCAGTCTTTGGCAGAGCTGCGCAGCCAGATCGCCGCGGACACCACCGTAGCTCCGGAGGCGGTGGATGCCCTGCTCCACAAGCTCTGTCACGAGCGGCTGCTGGTGCTGACGCACTCGGGAAACACCGCCCAAGTCGAGCTGGCCCATGAGGCGCTCATCCGCCGCTGGCGCCGCCTCCACACCTGGCTCGATGAGGACCGTGTCGCGCTGCTGGCCGAGCGTCGCATGCAAGGCGATGCCGAGCGCTGGCAGCAGCAGCAGCAAGAGGCGTCTCTTCTGTACCGCGGTGCCGAGCTGTTACAGGCCGCGGCCTGGCGCACGGCTCGCGCGCAGGACGGCCGCCGGCCCAGCCCTCTGCTGGCGACGTTCCTGTCCGCTAGCGAAGCGCAGGAGGCCGCAGAAGCGCAGCAGAAGCAGGCGGCTGCCCAGCAGCTTGAAGCCGAGCGCCAGCAGAAACTGCGCGCCGCCCAGACGCTGGCCCGCCGCACCCGCCAGGCCGCCGCCGTCTTCGCCGTCCTCGCGCTGGTCGCCTCGGGAATTGGCCTGGTCGCTTGGCAACAGTACAAGAGGGCCCGCCGCCAGACTGAGCTGGCCATCGGCGTAGCCAACACCCTCGTCTTCAACATCGACAGACGGCTACAGACCGTGCCCGGCACTTCCGAGCTGCGGAAGGAAGTCCTGCAAGACGCCGCAGGGCTCCTAGACAAGCTCCGCCCCGATTCCAAAGACGACCCCGGGCTGCTGCAAACGCGGTTGGCGGGGCACATGCAACGCGGCGATCTGGCGCTCACCCACGACAACGTCGAGATCGCGCGACAGGAGTACGAACAAGCCCTCCAGCTCAGTGAGAAGCTTGCGCAAGCCAACCCCCACGACGCCGAGGCTCAGCGCGACTTGTCCATCACCCTTATTGGGCTGGGAGAGGTCGCGGTTCAGCGGGGCGAGCTGGCCGAGGCCGAGGCCCGCTA
>DAOMZC010001524.1:0-1561 GCA_035437965.1 Pseudomonadota bacterium | reverse complement strand
GCGGCGTCAGCGCCTCGCTGGGTCTGGCCTATACCCCGGTGACCGAGTTTGTCCCGGCGCGCGCCGAGCTGCGCCTGGCTGCCGAGGCGGCGTGTCGTCAGGCCAAGAAGCGAGGTGGAGGCTGCGCTGTCATCGCGGGCCACGACCCAGGTACCCAGGCCCGCGATGAATCCGGCGATCGCGGCGTCTGGTCGCCCACGGGCTCGACGGCGTCCACAGTACAGAACCTGCTGGTCGACGCAGCGATCTCAGAGCTGCCGAGCAGGCCCACGAGCCCATGAGCGCCAACGAATCGGAAGGCAAGCCGCTTCCCCAGGCCGGTGCTGCGCGTACCGCATCTCCCCGGGGAAGGGCTACAGGCACTGCGGGCCAGTGCCCCTGCTGCGGTCGCCATGCCGTGCGGCCCGTGGCGCAGCCCGGCCGCGTTTGTCGCTACCGCAATGCCGCGCTGACGCTGCCGGCCGACCTGCAAGTGCCGACCTGTCGACGCTGCAAGCACATGCTCCTGTCCTTCGAGTCGATGCCGGAGCTGGCCGCCGCGCTGGAGGCGACCTATCGCGCCGAGCTGGTTCAGCGCGCCGCGGTGGAGATCAGGCGCCTCGGACAAGCCTACTCTCAGCGCCACGCCCAGGAAGTTCTAGACCTATCCCACGGCTATCTGTCCAGGCTGCTAGCGGGGAACGGCATCCCCAGTGCCGCGCTGGTGAGCCTGATGGCCTTGCTGGCCGCCGAGCCTGCACGGCTGGAGGAGCTCAAGCGCTATTGGGCCCTGCCCGTAACCCCGCCTCGGGCCGGCAAGAGGAAGGCGAGCGCATGAGCCCCCCAGCCGAGCCGCAACAGGCCGTGCAGCAGCAAGCGCTGGCCTTGCTCACCGAGCTGCGACTGGTCGCAGCCGAGGCCCCTGCGGAGCTGCAATCGACCTGGGCCGAGCATCTGGATCGCCTCGAAGAGCTGGCGCAGTTCTTGGCGTCCGGTGGCATATCCGCCAGGACCCCTCGGCTCAGCCCCCCGGCCTCTCATGCGCAGTGGACGCAGTTTGGCCGGCTACTTCGGGACAAGCGCAACGCCGCCGGGTTGAGCCGGGTGCAGCTGGCTCGCCGGGCGAAGCTCTCCGATGCGACGGTGAAATTTACCGAGACCGCGCGGCATCCCCCTAGCCGTGCCACGCTGATCCGGCTGCTCGGCGTCTCTGAACTCAAGCTCCGCTGGGCCGAAGTCCCCGGCCAACCCGAGTCGCCCTCGGCAGAGACGAGCGACCTGCCGCTCCGAGCGGAGAGCACCGAGCTTCCTGCGCAGCTCAACTGCCTGCTGACCCCGAGCGCCGACTCGCTGCCTCTTATCGCGGACCTTGCGCGGTTCCTCAACGGCGCCGGCGGCTATGTGGAGCAGACCCACGCCTACTTGGACCACTACAGCGCCGCCGACTACCTGGCGCTCTGCCAGAGCTCACTCGCTGCATCGACTCTGCGCAGTCGCATGCCGCTCGGGGAGCTGGCCAAGCGGATTGTGGCCATCAGCAATCGCGCCCCGCTGCGGGTGATTGCCCTGGGAGCCGGCGACG
>DAOMZC010001523.1:0-1562 GCA_035437965.1 Pseudomonadota bacterium | reverse complement strand
CATGTCGAGCTTCCTCCTTGTCCTCGTCCTTGGTACCGGAGGGCTCACGCGAACACCTACGGCACCCGTCTTGGGTGGCATCGTAGGAGTCATTGGCGGCGCACAAGGGCCGCGGTTCTCGGCGGACTCCACCGCCATCGTGTGAAGCCGATTCTGCGCGGGCGCCCGCTGCGCTGTCAAGCCGGCGGAGCCGCCGCCGGATCCCGCGCCGCGCCGCACCTGCCGCCGGAGCCGGCTCTTGCCCAGGTTCGGCGTCGGCACCGGTGCTGGCGCGGCTTGGTACGCCGGCTCCGGCATTGGCGCCGGCGCTGGCGCGGCTTGGTGCGCCGGCTCCGGTCTTGACTCCGCCGGCTTCGGTTTCGGCGGCGGCAGCGGCTCTGGCTTCTGGGTCGGTTTCGGAACCGGCGTCGGCACCGGTTCCAGCGCCAGCAGCGGCGCGGCCTTGGCTTCGGGCCGCCGCCGCGGGCGGTTCTCTGCTAAGAAGTCCTGGCGATGCCGCACGCCCAGCGCCACCGGGGCGCTCATCCCGAAGATGCCCGCCTGTTCGCCGCCGCCGTCCTGCCGCGGCTGCGCGCCGCCGCCGCCGAGATCAGCTACCTCTCCGGCCGCGGCTACCCGCTGGAGCCGATCCTCAACTTCGTCGGCGGCCACCACCAGCTGGAGGCGCGCCAGCGCCTGGCCCTGCGCCGCACCGCCGCGAGCCCGCAGCAGCAAAAGCAGCGCGCCGCGCGCCTCGTCCCCCCCGAGCAGGCCGCCGCCGGACCGCTGCACATCGACGGCTTCAACCTGATCATCACCCTGGAGGTCGCCCTCTCCGGGGGCCTCCTTTTGCGTGGAGCCGACGGCGCCGTGCGCGACCTGGCCGGCCTTTCGGGCAGCTACCGCCCCGTCGAAGAGACCGAGGAGGCGCTGCGGCTGCTCGGCCGCGGGCTGCACGCGCTCGCGGTCCCGGCCGTCGAGCTCCTCCTCGATGCTCCGGTGGCCAACTCCGGGCGCCTGCGGGCGCGCGTGCTGGAGCACGCCGCGGCCTGGTCGTGCGCTGTCTCGGTGTCGCTCCTTCCCGATGTCGATCGGGCCCTGGTTGCCGCCCCGCGGGTGGTCAGCAGCGACTCCGCGGTGCTCGAGGCCTGCACGAGCTGGCTCAACCTGGGCGCCTGGCTCCTCGCGCGCTTTGTCCCCGAGGCCCGGCTCATCGACCTCGCCGCCGACCCCGCCGAGGCGGCGGCGCAGGGCCCCCGGGACCCGACCGCGCGGCCTTGACGGCGCCCCGGCGTCCCGGAGAGACCGCGCGCGCAAGAGGCTCCGCGGTAGGAAGATCTGTCGGGTTTGTGCGTGCCGTTCGGCTCGATCGCTTACGACGCTTTGCCTGCAGCTACATACAGCGCCTGGGGAATCCTGAGACAGTTAGCGGATACATCCGCAACCGATCCGCAGGCAAGCCGAAGGATTCCCCGCAGTTGGCGCCGCGGCGGAGCGATTGCGGCGCTGGTCCGCCGGAGCTTCCCTTATCCGCCACTACGAAGGCGGCGCAGCGCTCCGGCGACAAGCCGCCGGTCGCCCCG
>DAOMZC010001522.1:0-1562 GCA_035437965.1 Pseudomonadota bacterium | reverse complement strand
GTGCAGAACGGCGCGGCGACCCTTGCGGCGATGCAGCGCGCCCTTGCTGCCGCCGGCTGGCGAGTGGGAGCGGGCTGCTACGGGAAGTACGCGCGGATCGCCGTGGCCGATGAGATCGGCGTCCTCAAAAAGGCGCGCGCGACCGTGCTCCTCGTCGGTGAGCGGCCGGGGCTCGGCACCGGCGACTCGCTGTCGGTGTACATCGCGGTAAACCCCAAGCTCGGCCAGGACAACGCCGAGAAGAACTGCATCTCCAACGTCCGCCCGATCGGCATCGCCCCCGAGGAGGCGGCGGCGCAGACGGTGGCGATCCTCAAGCGCGGCTTCGAGCTCGGCATGGGCGGCGTGGCGCTCGGGCTCGGGTGGGGGCGCAAGTAGGGCCGGCGGCCCCGCGACGCGATCCGCAAGCGCGGCTTCGAGCTCGGAACGGGCGGCGTGGCGCTCGGGTGGGGCGCAAGCAGGGCCGGCCCCGGGACCGCGGCGCGGATTTGTCGACGGTCAGACGGGGGCGGCGCGGGCTTGGATGGCGCTCGGCGGGCCGACGCGCTAGGATGCGCGGCCATGACGACGAGCAATGACAAGTCCGCCGCGGCCCCCGCTACAGAGCTTCCGGCCGCGGTCGCCGAGCCGCTCCCCGGCACCCTCGGGTTTCTCGGCACCGGCAACATGGCGGAGGCGCTGCTCAAGGGCATCCTGCGCGCCGGCGTCTTTCGCGCCGAGTCGATCTGGGGCTCGGACCCGCGGCGGAGCCGCTGCGAGGTCATCAAGGAGCGCTACGGCATCGGCGTCACCACCCACAACCTCGACGTGGTGCGCAAGGCGAACATCGTCATGCTGTCGGTAAAGCCCCAGGTCCTGTGCGGCGTCTGCGACGAGATCTCGCCCTACCTCAAGCCGCGCGCGCTGGTCATCAGCGTCGCCGCGGGGGTGCCGCTGGCGGTGCTGCAGGCCCACCTGCCCAAGGGGACGCGGATCATCCGCGTCATGCCCAACACCCCGGCCCTGGTCGGGGCGGGCGCCACCGCGATCGCCGCCGGCGACAACGCCACCGCCGAGGATCTGCAGACCACCGAGCGGATCTTCAAGTCGGTCGGCCTTACCGTGGTCCTCGACGAGGAGCAGCTGGACGCGGTGACCGGGCTGTCGGGCAGCGGGCCGGCGTACGTATTCCTGATGATCGAGGCGCTCTCGGACGCGGGGGTGAAGATGGGGCTGTCGCGCTACAACTCGCTGGCGCTGGCGGCCAGCACCGTGCTCGGCTCGGCCAAGCTGCTCATCGAGACCGGCGAGCACCCCGGGCACCTCAAGGACATGGTGACCTCGCCGGGCGGGACCGCCATCGCCGGGCTGCATACGCTGGAGGCCGGCGGTCTGCGCACCACACTCATGAACGCGGTGGAGGCGGCGACCAAGCGCAGCCGCGAGCTCGGTGAGCAGGCGCTGCACAGCGTGAACCGGCGAGCCGCCGAGTCGGGCAAAAAGGGCGAGACCTGAGCATGCCGGCGGTGCGCGCCACCCCGACGGGAGTCGCGCTCGACGTGTGGGTCAGCCCGCGCGCCAGG
>DAOMZC010001521.1:0-1564 GCA_035437965.1 Pseudomonadota bacterium | reverse complement strand
GCAGCTTGCCCGCCGCGGTGCGGGTCAGCAGGTGCTGCTGCGCCGAGGCGGCAAGGCTCTGCAGCCGGGCGACGCGGCGGTCGAGCTCATCGCGCGCCGACATGCTGCGCCAGCGCGCCTGCGCCGCGCGGGTCAAGAACTCCTGCGGCCGGCGGATGATGCCGAGCAGCGTGTCCTTCATCGCCATCAGCGCCTGAATCTGGCTCGTGCCTTCATAGATCGGCATGACCACCGCGTCGCGCAGCAGCTTCTCGGCCCCGAAGTCGCGGGTGTAGCCGACGCCGCCGTGGATCTGGATGCAGCGCCGCGCCAGCTCCACCGCCTTCTCGGCCGCCAGGTACTTGAGCAGCGGCGTCGCCCGCCGCGCCTGCGCGCGGTGGAAAGCCAGGCGCTGACCGAGCTTCGCCGACTCGCCAAAGCCGCCCGCCACCTGCAGCATCATGTTGAGCTTCTGCGCCATCTCCTCGTGAAACGCGCCGTGCATCGCCAGCGCCCGCACCCCCTGGATGTCGGTGCGCATCTCGTCCAGATAGTCGGCCAAGAGCTCATGGTGGGCGATCGGCTTGCCCATCGACACCCGGTCCTGGGCGTACGCGGCGGCCAGGCGGTGCGCCGCCTCGCACAGGCCCAGGCACTCGAAGCCGACGCCGAGGCGCGCGTTGTTCATCAGGGTCAGCATGTAGCGGAAGCCCTCGCCGCGCTTGCCGATAAGCTGCGCCGGCGAGCGGTCGAACGACAGCGCCGCCGTCACCGAGCCGTGGTGACCCAGCTTCTCCTCTACCCGATCGATGGTGACGAAGCGCCGCCGCTTACCATCTGGTAAGTCTTCGTAGCTCTGGCACAGGAACATCGACAGTCCGCCCAGGCCCGCCCGCGGATCATCGGGGCCGCTCGGCTTCTCGGTGCGGGCGATGACGAAGTGATACTTGGCGTGGCCGGAGCTGATGAAGATCTTCTGGCCGGTCACGTACCAGACCCCGTCGGCGCCGAGCTCGGCGACGGTGCGCAGGGCCGCCATGTCGCTGCCGGCGCCGGGCTCGGTGATGTCCATGCAACCCCAGGCGTCGCCGGCAGCAATCTCCTCGATCGCGCGGCCGAAGCGGGTGTTGGCCAGGCAGGCGTTGTCCTTGTCGAAGGTGGTCGTCCCTTCGTGGATCGAGTAGGCGAGCATCGCCATCGCCATGCCGCCGTGGAACGAGTGGTGGGTCATCACCGAGACGTCGGCGCGCGCCAGCATCTCGGCGTTGAGGAAGTACAAGAGCAGCGGCGCATTCAGCCCGCCGAGCTCGCGCGGGATGCACAGGCGGTGCAGCTCCAGCGCCTTGATGCGCTCGAACAGCCGGCTCATCGCCGGGCTGACCACCGCCTCGCCGCCGCTGAGGTGGGTGCCGTCGCGATCGATCTGGGCGGCCTGCGGCGCCACCTCTTCGGCGGCCAGCTTGCCGACGAGCTGCGCCACCTCGCGGTAGAAAGTGAGGGCCTCGCCCGCGGTCTTGTAGCCGTCCTTGGGTGCTACGAGCGCCTCGTGACCTTGCGCAGAGAGCGCCGGGGTCAAACCAATCGG
>DAOMZC010001520.1:0-1564 GCA_035437965.1 Pseudomonadota bacterium | reverse complement strand
CGCGGCGCAGCTGTATCGGCCGGCGCAGCGAAAATACCGCGTCAGGCGATGACCCACCGCTGGCAGCCCCCACGACCGCCCTCGCAGCTCTGCGCCACCTGGGCGGGCTGCGTAGCCGCTATCTTGCAGCATTATGAAATAGCGTACCAAAAACCGGTTTTCTCAGACCAGGTACCGGCTTGCCGTCTGGCTGCGCTTGCCCCACCTTCGGTGGCGCGGAAAAAACGCGCGCCGCCGCTTGTGCATCCGGGCCGCGGTCCCAAAGTAATGTCTTATGTGGATGCGCGACCCCGTACTGTGGCTCCTTGGCTTCTGCGCCGCCGCCACGGTGCTGCTGCTCCTTGATCGGCGGGCCAAGAGCCGCCTGCACGCGCTCGACACCTGGGCCCAGCGCCACAACCTGCGCTGCGAGCGCGATGTCCAGATCGCGGCGCTCGCCCCGCTGGAGCCGCTGGCGATCGCGCCCGAGGTGGTGGCGATCGAGCGCGGCATCCACGGCCAGCTGCACCTGCTCGGGCAGGTCCTCACCACCTGGCTCATCGCCGTGCAGGCGGGCAACCGCCACCGGCCGCGCTCCTACCTCATCGGAATCTTCCCCGCCCCGGCCGAGACCCCGGCCCTGCGCGTCCTCCCTGAGACCGACAACGACGCCCCGGCAAACCTCGGCTACGTCGCGATGCCGGCGAGCGCCCTGCCCGCCGGCTACCGCGCCGAGGCGTTCCAGCCGCTCTTGCGCGCCGTGACCGACGCGCTCGGCGAGGCGCTGCGCGAGGCGGGGCCCGACTGGCGGATCGAGCTGCGCGCCGGCCGCATCCTGGTCGCCACGCCGGTGTGGAGCGCCGACAAGCCCGAGCAGCTGATCACCCTGGGGGCGCGGCTCACCGCGATGCTGCACCAGGTGCTGGCGACCCCGCCGGGCGCCGAGCCCGAGCCCGCCCCCGACTCGGTCGCCCCGAGCTGACGCGGCTGCCACTAGCCCCGCCGGGTGCGGGGCGCGCGCCATCGCTGCCGGCTACCGGCGGCGGCCCTTCTTGCCTTTCTTCTTGGTCGCGGCGCTGAAGCCGGCAAACTCGTCCTTCACGCTCTGCAGCGTCCGTAAAAGGTCGAGCTGCAGGTTCTCGGGCAGCAGGTCCGAGTAGACGTACCACAGGACGATCACCGCATCGCGGCGGGCCAGCACCGCGGCGCGGCCCTGCACCGACTCCTGCAAGCGCAGGTGCAGGGTCCACAGCGGCTGGCCATCGAGGACGGTCTTGTTCGCCGGGGTCAGCTCGGTCGCCCCATCGCGCAGCTTGTCGGCGCGGACCAGGGCCGCCGACTGCTCCATCGCCAGCTCCTGCTGCCCCTTTTTCTTGAGCGGCCGCGGCTGCCGCTGCACCACCACGTCCAGCGTCTGCAGCTGGCCCCCGAGGTCGCCGAACTGGAACACCGGGACCTTGCCGGTGCCGGTCAGCGGCCGCGCCTCGCCGAGCCCCTGGGGCAGCACCAGCGAGTAGCCGGCCTCGCCCAGCGTCCGCCGCACCGGCGCGAGCTCCGCCTCGCTGGCACCCGCCGCGGCTCCTGC
>DAOMZC010001519.1:0-1565 GCA_035437965.1 Pseudomonadota bacterium | reverse complement strand
CCAGCCACAGCAGGCCATCGAGGGCCGCGGCCGGCAGCTGCTCCAGGGCCAGCAGCAGCGCCAGCGCGATCGGCAGATCATAGGCGGCGCCGTCCTTGCGAACGTCCGCCGGCGCCAGGTTCACCGTCACCCGCCGCGGCGGCAGCGCGAAGCCCGAGTTGTCCAGCGCGGCGCGCACCCGCACCGCCCCCTCCTTCACCGCGCTGTCGGGCAGCCCCACCAGGTTGTACTGTGGCAGGCCGAGGCTGACATCGACCTCGACCTGCACCGAGTAGGCGTCCACGCCGAGGACCCCGGCAGAGCTGGCTTTAGCAAGCACAGAGGCGGCTAAAGCATCGCCCGTGCCAGCCCGTCCCGGGCCTCTCTCTGACGGGGAGCTGGCCGCTGGAGCGCGGGGTCGGCGTCCGCGGTCGGGACAGCGTCCGGTGGCCGGACGCTCGCCGTCGGCTCGGAGCGTCCAACGTCTCAGGCCGCTTTGCTACCATAGGTGGATCAAGTCAGCGGGCGCCCGCCGCCCGCGCCTGCCATCGAGGACCACCATGCGCGCCCGGCCGCTCGCCGCCCCGCTGTCGACCTGCCTCTTTGTCGCCCTTGTGCTCGGGCTGGGAGCCTGCAGCGTGTTCAGGGACAACGTCCGCGAGCTCGGACGCGCCGCGACGCAGGGCGTCGGGCAGGAGCTGCCGAACCTCAAAGGTCCGCTCAAGCAGACCCTGCGCGAGGCGCTGCTCGGCGACGATCTCCTCAAGCAGGCGGCGGCGCAGCTGACCAGCGGAACGCTGCACAACCTCGAGGCCGAGCTGCAGAAGGGCACGCTGCAGAAGGCCATCGACGAGATGATCGGCCACGCCCTGGAGACGCTCGGCGCGCGCGGCACCGCGGCGACCCGGCAGCTCATCCAGACCGCCGGGCCCGAGCTGCAGGCGGCGCTGCGCCAGATCGTGCTCACCGCCGTGGCCACCGCCGGCGGCACGCTGCGCGAGTCGATCGAGAAGGACCTTACCGCGGCAACCCGGCTGCTCGCCAAGGACACCGCCGAGGCGCTGGTGACGGCGCTGGTCAAGGCCCTCGACGGCGAGCTCGGTCAGAAGCTCAAGCGGACGGCGGGCGGCATGAGCCAGCAGCTGATCCTGGAGGCGACCAGCGAGCTGCGCGGCCCGGCGAGCAAGCAGGCGGTCAGCGAGTTCGCCGAGAGCGCCCTCAAAGGCGCGGTGCGCGGCACCCGCGACGGCATCAGCGAGAGCCTGCCGAGCCGCCTGCAGGTCGCGCTGATCAGCGGCCTCATCGTCTGCGCGACGCTGCTCCTCATGCTCAGCGGCGGCTTCGCGGTCGTCTATTACCGCTACCGCAAGAGCACCAAGACGCTGACCATCATCGCCGAGAAGATAAATGAAGCCGCCGCCGCCGACCTCAAGCAGGCGATCCACAAGAGCGCCACCGTCAACTACGTCGGTCCGTGGCTGAGCTCTTTCCTGAAGGAGCGCGGGCTGTAGGCCGGCAGCTCAGGACTTCAGGGTGCCGACGAGCGCCGACTGCAGGTCGGGGTAGCGGAACTTGTAGCCGGGATC
>DAOMZC010001518.1:0-1567 GCA_035437965.1 Pseudomonadota bacterium | reverse complement strand
TCTCTGCGGCGCTCGCTCGGAAGCCTGGACCTTGGACCCACGCGAGGCGGTCAAGCTGCCCCTCCGGCATGCCACCCCATGCGCCGGCCGGTTGACCGCCTTGCTTTTTGAACGCTTCCCGGTGATCTCCGAGCTGGCACACGAGGAACGGCGCAGCCTGCGCAGCCTCACCGCGACGGCGATCGAGGCCAACCTCAGAGCGATTCACCCGGAGCAGTTCTACGGCTGCCGCTCGCGGGCCGAGCTCGTCGCGCAGCTGGCGCGGGCGACCTCCGAGACTTCCACTCCCTACCGCGCCGGGGTCGGGGCCATGCTGCTCTGGGCGCTGGCGCTGGGTCCTTGCCCGGTCGAACCGACCGACAAGCCCTTCAGCGAGCCCCGCGCGCATCAGCTTGCCCAGCTGGTCCGCAAGCGGGGCTTGGCTCGGGTGGGCGAAACCTCGCGCCTGCGCGGCGTGTCTGATGCCGCCGCCTGGCTCGTGGACCCCCAAGCGGCCGAGCCGCAATTCGAGCCGGGCTCACCTCGGCCGTCTGAAGCGAGGCAGCCATGAAGGGAGAGCCCACCCCGAGCGGCATCTGGCTGCAGCGCGCCCGGGATCAGCTTGGCTTGTCTCGCAATGACTTGGCCAACGCGGCGGGGATCTCGTCGGGCACGCTGCGCAACGCCGAGACCGGCCGCCACCGAATCAGTCGCCAAACGGCCCGGCGGCTCATGGCGGAGATCACCGAGCGTGATGTGCGACTGGCTCGCACAGCGCCGTCCCCCCTCAAAGAGGCTGCACCGTCTCAAGCCCGGGGAGCCGACAGCCCCAGCGAGCCCCAAGCCCTCGCACCGCCGCCGCTTGCCCATCTGCGGTTTCGACCCTTCGGCCCTCATCACGCGCTGCTCCAGGTCGAGTTAGACCCGTGCGCCGTACGCCAGTTTGTCTGCGCGATTGGAGACTTGCTCGCCCGTAGCGAGTTTTTCCCCGGCGCCGACCTGCCAGGGCTTCATCTGGTGCTGGTCGAGAGAAAGTAACCGCCGGAGACCATCAGGAGCGCAACCGATGGCCCATCCAACCGCGCAGCGCTGCCCATGCTGCGGCTACGGGGCGCTCATTCCCTCGGCTCGACCGGGCCGCGTAGTGCGCTACAGAAACGCGGCCCTGACCTTGCCCGCTGATCTGCGCCTGCCCGCCTGTCGCCGATGTAAGTATGAGCCGCTCGGACTGGACACGCTGCCGAGCGAGCTCCTTGAATCCCTTTATCGGGACAATCTGCGAAAGCGCGTCGCCGTCGTGATTGGACGGCTGCAGGGCTTCGAATCGCAGCGCCGGGCCGAGCTCCTACTTAATCTTTCCCAGGGTTATTTATCGAGGCTGAAAGCGGGCGCCGGCATCCCCGGGGCGCCGCTGGTCAGCCTGCTTGCACTCTTGGCCGCGTATCCGCAGCTGCTCAGCGAGCTGGAAGACTACTGGACGATGCCGCCGGACTCGTAGGGGAGTCTAGCGTGGAGGTCTCGACGGGACTTCTTAGGGGTTGCCGCTCGTGATTTCGACCGTAGCTCTGGTCAGGCGCAGTCTGTTGCG
>DAOMZC010001517.1:0-1568 GCA_035437965.1 Pseudomonadota bacterium | reverse complement strand
CCGCGATCATCAGATCCAGCGCCAGCCGCGCCGCCTGCCGGAACGCCAAGAGCTCCGGCCCCTCGTCCTCTTCCTCGGTCGGGGCCGCCAGCACGGGCAGCGCGTCGAGCAGCTCGACCAGCACCCCCGGCACCGGCTCGCCGGAGCCTGCCTCGTGCGGACCGACAAGCCGCGCCTCCGCCGGCCAGCCCAGGCGCCGCAGCTCGCGGATAAGCCGCGGCTCGGTGATCGGCGCCGCCAGCGTCTCGCCCGCCGCCGTCGGCCCCGGCGTCGCATCGCGGCCAGTCACAAAAAGCTCTCGCGTGGCAAGGACAAAAGCGATCGAGTTCATGCCCTAACCTAAGAATCGCCTCTGACAAAAGCTCGCGGATGAGCCGCCGATTGACAACCCGGGGACCGCCACGCCACCCTGCGCCTGCATGCTGCAATACCCCCACCCCTTCGAGGTCATCGTCGTCGGCGGCGGCCACGCCGGCTGCGAGGCGGCGCTGGCCGCGGCGCGCCTGGGCCGGCGCACCCTGCTCCTGTCGGGAAACCTCGACACCATCGGCCACATGTCGTGCAACCCCGCGGTCGGCGGCGTCGGCAAGGGCCACCTGGTCAAAGAGCTCGAGGCGCTGGGCGGCATCATGGGGCGGGCCGCCGACGCCACCGGCATCCAGTTCCGGCGCCTTAACGCCAGCAAGGGCGCCGCCGTGCGCTCGACCCGCGTGCAGGCCGACAAGGTCCGCTACCGCGCCTACGTCCGCTGGGCCGTAGAGCAGGAGCCGCTGGTCGAGATCCAGCAGGCCGAAGGGAACAAGCTTCTATATGAAGAGATCGCCGGCAAGCAGACCGGCGGCACCGGCGAGGAGCGCTACCGCGTGGTCGGCGTCGCCACCTCGCTCGGCATAAGCTACAGCGCCCCCGCCGTCATCCTCACCACCGGCACCTTCCTCATGGGCAAGCTGCACGTCGGCGAGCAGGTGCAGGACGGCGGCCGCATGGGCGAGCCCCCCGCCCGCGGCCTGTCGGCCAGCCTCTGCGAGCTCGGCTTTCGCCTCGGCCGCCTCAAGACCGGCACCCCCTGCCGGCTCGACGGACGCACCATCGACTTCGCCGGCCTGGAGCGCCAGCCCGGCGACACCCCGCTGCCGGTGTTCTGCCCCGACGGCCCGCCGCCGCCGCTTCAGCAGCGCGACTGCTACCTGACCTACACGACCCAGGCCTCGCACGAGCTGATCCTCGCCAACCTGCACCGCTCGCCGCTGTTCGCCGGCCGCATCACCGGCGTCGGCCCCCGCTACTGCCCCTCGATCGAGGACAAGGTCGTGCGCTTCAGCGACAAGCCGCGCCACCAGATCTTCATGGAGCCCGGGGGGCTGGACACCTGCGAGGTCTACCCGAACGGCATCAGCACCTCGCTCCCCGTCGACGTGCAACTTGCGATGTTGCGCACCATCCCCGGTCTCGAGCGGGCGGAGATGATGCGGCCCGGCTACGCCGTCGAGTACGACATGGTCGATCCGCGCGAGCTGGAGCCGACGCTGGAGGCGCGGCGCGTGCGCGGGCTCTTCCTCGGCGGGCAG
>DAOMZC010001516.1:0-1569 GCA_035437965.1 Pseudomonadota bacterium | reverse complement strand
CTACGTGATCATTGGCTCAGCGCGCGCCGATTTCGCGCCGGCCAGAAATCACCTGGAGGCGGTCCACTTGCAGCTCTCGGAGGTGGTGCTGTGGGCGACCGGCGACTCCCACGGCGTGCACGTCACGGCGGTGTCCGGCCGCACGGGCGAGCCGCTGCCCGATGTGGAGCTCGCCGTATATGAGCTTGCCCCCACGAGCCCGGGAGCGTGGCCGGCGACCAGGCCCGCGGGACTGGCGACGCCGCCGGCGCCGCGGCGGAGCCCGGCCACCCTCGTGCATAGCGCACGCACGGGCCCCGAGGGAGCGGCCGAGCTGCCGCGCTCCGACGCCGAGCGGGTGCTGGTCGGTCGCCTCGGGACGCAGGTGGCTCTGCTCGAGCGGGTACCCCAGCTTGAGGCGGATGAGCCCGAGGTCCGGTACGGGGCGATCATCTATGCGGACCGCAGCGTGTACGGCCCGCGGCAGAAGATCCTGTGGAAGATCGCGGCGTATAAGAGCGCGCAGACGCCCAGCCTGGGCCCGCCCTCCCCCGAAAGGACGGCGCCGGTGGGCGTGAGCCTGCTCGATGCCCGCGCCCAGGAAGTGGCGCGCGTGACCGTGACGACCAACCAGCTCGGCACGGCCGCGGGGGAGTTCACGCTGCCCGGCGATCGGCAGCCCGGGTCGTGGCGGCTGCTTACCTGGCACGGCGCCGCGCCCACCGGCGAGCTGCTCTTGCAGGTCGAAGGCCCGTCGTCACCGTCGTCACCGTCGTCACCGTCGTCATCGCCCGCAGAGCATCCCGGTGCGCCCGGGTCGGCCCTGCAAGCGAGCCAGGCCGCGCCAGACCTCGCTGTCGTGCCGGCGCAGGGCGCAGCGGACGGCGCGCCGGGCTTGCCGATACTGCTCCGGCGCGAGCGCTCGCAGGTGCGGGTCGGCGAGACCGCGCGCTTTACCGCCCTCTCCGACCTCGACGAGCAGGCGCTGTTTTTCGCGGTCCACCACCCGGGCGGCCGGGTCGAGCGCCGGCTGCTGCGGACGGGACGAGCACCGGGGCTTTTGGAGCTCCCGGTGCAGCCCAGGGACCGCGGCCAGCTCCTGGTGACGCTGACCGCGGTCCGCGCCTACAAGCTCACGCGCCTTGAGCAGCTCGTCAGCGTGCTCGATGACGGCGCGCTGCGGCTGGAGCTCTCTGCGTGTCGCGAGCCGCTGCGGCCCGGGGCCCGGGAGACCTGCAAGGTGACGGTGCGAACCGCCGCAGGGGCGATCCCGGCGGCCGGCACGACCGAGCTTCTCGCGTACATGTACGATCGCAGCCTCGACTCGCTGGCGCCGCAGCGCCCACCCGAGCTTGCCAGCCACGACGACGGCCCGCAGAGCGCGCGAGCCCCGCAAGTCGCGCACAGCCTGGGCAGCAGCGCGCCGGACTGGCTCGCTTCCGATACGTCACCCGAGGTGCCGAGCCACGCGGCGCCGCGGCCCGATCGACTGCGGCTGCGCCTGAACTTCTCCCTGGTGCGGGCCGGCAGCCGCCTGGCGACAGCCCCTGCGCCTCTGGCCGAGCGCTGGCGCGACGCTACACCATCAGC
>DAOMZC010001515.1:0-1571 GCA_035437965.1 Pseudomonadota bacterium | reverse complement strand
GCAACTACCGGGGCAAGACCGCCAACGCCGCGCGCGATCCCGACGTGCCCGAGGTGCTGCGCCCGCGGCTGCTGAAGCTGAGCGCTGACCAGGCGCCCGATGCCTACTTGTTCGGCCTGGGCTCCACGGGCAAGCCCAAGAACCGCCAGCTATTACACAGCACCGTGCAGAGGCTGTGCGTGGCGGCCGGGGTGCCGGTGGTCTGCCCGCACAGCCTCCGCGGGGTCTGGGCGACCGCGGGCGTGCGCTCCGGCGCGCTCTCGCATGCAGTCGCCGCCGCGCTGGGTCACGGCTCCTTTGCGGTGACGGCCAAGCACTACGTAAAGCCTGGAACTCTGGACGGAGCTCGGACCGAGCGGCTGGTGCAGCTACTCGACTTGGACGCGGCCAAACCAGGCTCGCGACTCTCGATCCCGTCGGCCGAGCAGCTGCTGGCTTCTCTGCCTGCAGAGACTTTGGCCAGGCTGCTCGAGCTCGCGGGTCGGACGCTGGAGCCAGAGGCATAACTCGTCCCGGCGGCAGTCTTCTGACTGCGCGCCGGTCTTTGATGGGAACTGCCACTCGCCAGGGCTTCTGCCAACTATCGCTTAGCTACCGTGCCTTGCGGCGCCCTGGTCACCCTTCACCCCTTGTTCCCAGAGTGCGGGGCGCTTGGTTTCGTATCATGCTCCTGTATCGGCTCGCTGCGGCGCGCCAGGAACTTTCGCCCATTCTAGTTGTCAGACGTTTCATGCACTGGTCAACTGGCGTGCTGCACGGCGTCGTCCTGCTTGTTCTCCAGCTCTGTACGTCCACCGCAGCCTTGGCGCAGCTTGCCCCTGCGCCAGCAGTGGATCGATGCGGCGGCCAAGCGCGTAAGGTGGCCCGCTTCGCCGCCCAGGCGTACCGCTGGTCCGTGGTGCTGCCGGTGGTAGTACCCGTCGGAAAACTAGCCAAGGGAGTAATATTTCGGGCGACCGCTAACCCAGCTTGCTGCGAGCTGACCTCTGCGTGTGGTGCCAGCTCTGAAGTGGCCGATGCCCTGGTCGGCAATGTGGACGAGCGCCTCTTTGCACTAACCAAGAACCCGCCAGATTGGTGGCGCATGCCCCTCAAACCATGGCGGGCCGACAAGTGGAGTGAATTCCTTGCCGCGGCGGGTGCCGGCCCCCGCGACGCCAAGGAGGCGCTGGAACTGGTGTGGCTAGTGCTCTCCAGCATTCGGCCCCGCCTGGGTCGCCTGGACGATGGAGCGGCGCTTGCGACCCTGGTCGCAGCGCAGCGCAGCCATGAACTTTTGGGGGTGCTGCCGGCCATGCAGCAAGCCGGTGCGGCGCCAGTCCTATCTACCGCGCTCCCGCGTGCTGCGGGCTACGAAGTCACACTGTGGGCCAGCCATTACGCCACCAATAAAGCCTTGCTGAGGGATATCGGCGCCGGGGCGTCCTCCGATGAGGCGCTTCTTCGCGTAAGGGCGCGAATCGGGTACACCGCTGAGGTAACCATTTATCCCCCAGAGCCGATAAGTCAGATCCTTACCGCACCGCAGCCACATCCGACCCTCATCCAGCCCGTCTCCGCGCCCATCAAGC
>DAOMZC010001514.1:0-1572 GCA_035437965.1 Pseudomonadota bacterium | reverse complement strand
ACTGTCTGTTGCGGTCCTCGGTGGTGGGCGCTGGGCGCGCGCGCTGTCTGTGGTGCTCGCGCACAACCAGCTCAAAGGCAAGGGGCGCATAGGCCGCGTCATGCAGTATCGGCAGCCTAGCAGCTCGGGCAAGGCGCTGAGCGCGCAGAGCGGCCGCCTGAGCCGGGATCGACTGAGCGTGAGCCAGGGGCTTGGGAGCATGCCGGGGGACGACGCGACGGTGCAGATGTCGGCCTCGGCGCTCCTCAACGCGGCGGGCGAGGTGTACGCGGACCAGTGCGAGCTCTCCGAGATCATCGAGGCCGATCTGCTGGTGCTGGCGGTGCAGGCGCGCAGCGTCCGGCAGCTCCTGCGATCGGCGCGGCGCTACCTGCGCGCCGATCAGCTGCTCGTGCACAGCATCGGCAGCTTTGCTCCCAACGAGCTCGATCGGGAGTCCAGCGGGGCGCTCATCTCCGATGTGATCCTCGAAGAGACGCCGATCCGGCGGGTGGGAGCCCTGTCCGGCCCGGCGCTGGCCGAGGATTTGGAGGAAGGCAGCCCGGCGGCGCTCCTATGCGGCTGCCTGAGCGACGAGATCGGCCAGGCGGTGCGCCAGGTCATGGTCTGCCCGACGCTGCGCGTCTACCAGAGCCACGATCTGGTCGGCGTCGAGGTCGCGCGCGCCACGGTGAGCATCGTCGCCCTGGCGGCCGGGGTGGCCGAGGCGCTGGAGTTCGGCGCCTCGGCGCGCGCCATGCTGGTCGCCCGCGGGGCGGCGGAGATGTCGCAGATTGGCCTGGTGCTGGGGGGCAACGATCGCACCTTCCTCGGGCTCGCGGGGGTCGGCGAGCTGGTGGTGGCGACCGAGCGGCGCGGCTCGGCGGACTTCCAGCTCGGGCAGCTTATCGGTCGCGGCGTACCGCTTGGCGATGCCCTGCGCCAGGTCGGCCGCGTCTGCGACGGTCCGACGATGGCCCGCGAGGCCTACCTTATCGCGCAGCGCTTTGGTCTGCGGGTTCCGATCTCGAGCTTTCTGTACAACTGGCTGGGCGGCCGCCTGGACCTGCGCGCGGGTCTGGAGCACCTGCTGGAAGATGAGTCCTACGTCGAGTAGGCGCCCTCTTACTGGCAGCTGAACGACTCTGCGCGGGCGCGCAGCTCGTTCCAGATGGGAGCGGACTCCGGCTGCGGGCTGGCCAGGACCAGCACCGCCTGGTGGCCACTGGCCGAACAGGCACGCTGGAAGGCGCGCAGGTGCAGCGACAGCGGCAGGCCGGTGGTGAACGCGTCGTACAGCTCGGCCTCGCCGGTGAACGCCTCCCACCCCGGCATCGTCGCGGTCTGCGCGGTGAGCTGGGCGCGATAGCGCGCCGGATCGAGGGCGAACTTCTTCTTCCCCACCGCGGTGCACAGCCCGGCGTAGTACTGGTTCAGCTCCGTCGCCAGCGTCGCGGCGGCCAGCGGCCTCTCATCCTTGAGCCACCACACGAAGGCGTACGAGAAGTACCCGGGAGCTTTGGGGTCGAAGAACCCCGGGGCGAAGCGCAGCTCCTCGCTGCCCTGGTGATGGATGGCGGGGGCGAAGGCGAG
>DAOMZC010001513.1:0-1576 GCA_035437965.1 Pseudomonadota bacterium | reverse complement strand
GTGAGAGGGATCGGGCGCGGCCGCCCAGGGGTGAACAGGAGCGGACGCGGCGGCGCGGGGGGCTGCGACGGTGCCGGGGTCAAGGGGAGCGGGCGGGTCGGCGAGGGTCGCCGCGCGGGGGCGAGCCGCTCGGCAGAGGCGGGCGTGCCGTCGGAGTAGGTGCGGGTGGCGGCCTCGTCGGCGCGGCGCTGGGTGGCGGGGGACTCGGTGGCGCGCAGGCTCCGCGAGTCGCGGATGCGGTTTGCCAGGAGCGCCTGGTCGAGCAGCTGGTCGCCCTCGGGGTCGGACCAGCGGGCGGGCGGAGGCGGGCGACCGCGCGGCGGGCGGGCCGAGTAGTGGCCGGCCACGCCGCCAAGGAGCCCGCAGATGACCCCGCCCCAGATCAAGCGGGTGCGCAGGCCCGGTCGCGGCGGCTTGGGATCCACGGCCCAAGTGTAGCTAAGTTTTTGCGGATTTTTCCCTCGGAGAAGCGCCTTGCCGCGCAGGGCGGGGGCGGGTAGACTCCCCAGCAGATGGTGGGCCAAACCCTCGCGCACTATCGGCTACTTGACCAGGTCGGCCAGGGAGCGATGGCTTCGGTCTACCGCGCCCTCGACCTGACGCTGGACCGTGAGGTCGCGCTGAAGCTCCTGCACCCGCACCTGGCGCGCGAGCCGGAGTCGCGCCTGCGCTTCGCCCGCGAGGCCAAGGCGGTGGCGCGCCTGCACCACGAGAACATCCTGGAGATCTACGCCTACAGCCAGGAGGACGCGGCCGAGTCCTACCTGGTCACCGAGTTCATCGCCGGGCCGACGCTGCGCAGCTTCCTTCACGCCCACCGGCCGCGCTTCCCGGAGGTGGCGGCGATGATCGGCTGGGAGCTGTCGCGGGCGCTGGCGGCGGCGCACCAGATGGGGATCATCCACCGCGACGTGAAGCCGGAGAACATCATGGTGCGCGGCGACGGCACGGTGGTGCTGTGCGACTTCGGCATCGCCCGCATCCTGGACAAGGACACGGTGACGACGACGGGGCAGCTCTTGGGGTCGCCGGCGTACATGGCGCCCGAGCACATCCGCGGCGAGCCGCAGGACGGGCGCAGCGATCTGTTCTCGCTGGGGGTGGTGCTCTATGAGCTGCTCACCGGCGAGCTGCCCTACCGCGGGCGCAACCCGCACGAGACGCTGACCAAGATCGCCGCCGGCCAGTTCACGCCGGTGCTGGAGCAGGCGCCGCTGTGCAGCCGCGAGCTGGCGGCGATCGTCGAGCGCACCCTGAGCACCGAGCCGCAGGAGCGCCCGGGCGACGCGGCGGCGCTGGAGCGCGACCTTTTTGCCTGCCTGAGCGCGGCGGGCATCAGCGACCCGCGGGCCGAGCTGCGGGCCTACTTTCAGGACCCGGCGGCGTGGGAGGCGGCGTTCTCGCCGCGCTGCCTGGCCCGGCTCATCGAGTGCGGCCAGGCGCTGCGCCGGCAGGGGCGGGTGGCGGCGGCGCTGCAGGCGTGGGGACGGGCGCAGATCCTGGCCCCGGATGACGCGGCGCTGCAGTCGCTGATCGTCGGGGTGGCGCGGCGGCGGCGGGCCCGGCGGATCCTCGC
>DAOMZC010001512.1:0-1577 GCA_035437965.1 Pseudomonadota bacterium | reverse complement strand
CTGGCGGAGCTCGGCGCGCCCCCGCCATAGCCGCCGCCACCCCCGTAGCCACCCGCGGCCTCGCCGCCGTAGCTGCCCGACTGCGCCGGCCGCCCGCCGTCCTCAGCGCCGCCGCGGCCACCGCCGCCGCCGAGGAAGACGACCTGGTTGGCGACGGTCTCGGTCATGTACTGTTTCTTGCCCTCTTTGTCGTCCCACGAGCGGGTCTGCAGCCGCCCCTCGACGTAGACCTGGCGGCCCTTCTGCAAGTATTTGGCGCAGTTCTCCGCCGTCTTGCCCCACACCACCACGCGGTGCCACTCGGTGCGCTCTTGCGGCTGCTCGTTGCGATCGCGGTAGGTCTCGGTGGTCGCGATCCGCATCTCGCAGACCGCTTGCCCCGACGGGAGGTACTTGAGTTCCGGGTTAGCGCCCAGGTTGCCGAGCACGATTACTTTGTTGACGCTGCCAGCCATGAGTTCCTCGGGAAAATTGAACGCATCGTGTCCGCGATGACGGCAAGCGTCAAGCGGACAAGTAGCGGATTTGACGATTCAGCGAGGGAGGTTAGAAAATCAGAAGGTCATGAAGGGCACCTGGCCGGAGGGCGGCAGGTGCAGGCGCGGCTCGGTCTTGCGCTGGACTTCCTCGACCGTCGCCCCGGGCGCGAGCTCGCGCAGGTGCAGGCCGTCGGCCTCGACATCGATGACGGCCAGGTCGGTGACGATCCGCTGGACGCAGCGCGGCGCGGTCAGCGGCAGGCTGCAGCTCGACACGATCTTGGTCTCGAAGGCGTCCTCGGCGGCGCCCTTCTGCCGCGCCACGTGCTCCATCATGATCAGCACCCGCCGCGAGCCGGCGACCAGATCCATCGCCCCGCCCATGCCCTTTACCATCTTGCCGGGGATGGTCCAGTTGGCCAGGTCGCCGCGCTCGGAGACCTGCAGCGCGCCGAGGATGCACATGTCGACGTGGCTGCCGCGGATCATCGCGAACGAGTCCGCCGACGAGAAGAACGACGAGCCGGGCAGCTCGGTCACTGTCTGCTTGCCGGCGTTGATGAGGTCGGCGTCCTCCGTCCCTTCATAGGGAAACGGCCCGATGCCGAGCATGCCGTTCTCCGACTGGAGCACCACGTCCACGCCCGGCGGGATATAGTTGGCGACCAGCGTCGGCAGCCCGATGCCCAGGTTGACGTAGAAGCCGTCTTGCAGCTCGCGAGCCACGCGCTGCGCCATTTGTTCTCGAGTGATCGGCATTAACAAACGCTCCCTAGCAGGTCTGGACGAAGCGCGCACCGGCTGGCGATGTCGCGCGCGGCCGCTGCAGCCTCGGTATCAGGACTAAACACAGGTAGGCGATAGCGCCAAAGAAGCCAGTCAGCAACAGCAGCGCCGGCCAGCTCAAAAAATCAGCTTCCTCGTCCGCTCCGTCGTCCGTTTCCTTGGCCACGCGGGCGCCCCCGCCCAGCAGCGCGCCGCGCAGGCTGTCGTAAAGCGCGTAGGCCCAGAGCAGCGACAGCGGCGCAAACAGCGCGGCAAGCCCGAGGATCAGCGCCTGGTTGATGGCTACGGTGGTCATGAGCGGGTCTGTACTCT
>DAOMZC010001511.1:0-1578 GCA_035437965.1 Pseudomonadota bacterium | reverse complement strand
GCGACCAGGCGCGCCGCTCCCCATCCCCGCCGCGCCCGAGGCAGCGGCAGGAATTCTTGCGCCGCCAGGACCGACGCATGGTCCGGCGGAGGCACAACGAGGCGCGGCATGCGCGCGCAGCCTATCCCAGAGAGCCCCTGCGTGTCACCGCCCGTTGTCCGCTGCCCGCCCGCTCGAACCCAAAGCGGCGGCGGCGACTGCCGCCCCTATCGCGACTCGTCAGGCCCGGTGAGCTTGTCGCGCAAGAGCTGCAGCTGCGCCGCGTTGAGGTGCTCCCGCAACAGGCGTGCGAGCTGGAGCAGGTCCGGACTTACCTGCTCCTCGCTGCCCAGCAGATCGGCGACCCGCCGCAAGCTGGCGTTGGCGACGGTGCTGGCGTCGGCGTAGTGGCGCGCCGTGGTGGCGAACGAGGCGTGCCCGAGCGCCGCCGCGACATGGTGGGCGGTGGCCCCCGCCTCCAGGGCGAGCGTCGCGTTCAAGCCGCGCAGGCTGTGCGGGCAGATCTGCGGCACCTCGGCCTCGGCGCACAGCTGGCGCAGGCGGTGGCGCAGGGCGTGGCGGGTGTGCATCCCCTCGCCCGCCGGACCGAGCAGCGGCGACTCGGGCGGCTTGCCGTGGGCGTGCTGCAGCAGGATCTCGCGCAGCACCTCGGGGACCTGGAGGCGCCGGCGGGCGTTGCTGGTCTTGCCGAACGGCACCCACAGCACCCGCCCCTGGTCGTCCAGATCCCGCACCACCCGGATCACCGCCTCGGTCGGTCGCAGGCCCAGGAAGATCTGCATGAGCGCCGCCGTCGCCCCGACCTCCAGGGTGCGCGCCCGGCCCAGCGCCGTGGCGACGAACTTGCGCGCCTCGTCGATGCGCAGCTGGGGTTTGCCGCGGCGCGGGCGGCCGATCGGGTGGATCTCGGCGAAAGGGTTCTCGGTCACGTAGCGGCGGGTCAGCGCCCACTTGAAGAAGTGCTTGGCCCGTCGCAGCAGCAGGTGATGGGTGTCGGCGGCAATCGCCTGCCCGTTGGCCTTCTTGCGGTGCGTCTCGGCAAGATACAGCTGCTGCGCGCGCTCGGCCGAGACCGCGGCGGCCGGCTCGGCGAGCGGCAGGAACCCGCGCAGCATGCGCGAGATCTTCTCGACCGTCTCGGCCTGGATGCCGCGCGCCAGCAGCCCCTGCAGATACTCATCGAGGAGCTCGCTCAGCTGCGGCGCCGTCTGCTTCTTGAGCGCCGCCGCCAGCTCCTCGCGCACCGCCAGCGCGTTCTCCACCGAGTCGACGACGATCGACTTGCGCGCCGGGCCTTCGATGACGACCAGGCGCCACTTGTCACCGTTACGGTAGGGACCGAGCACACGCGCAGCAGACTTGGCCATTGCAGGTGATCTTTGCACAACCGGCCAAGCGACGGGAAGGGTAGTCTTTTTCGCCACATAGCCAAGGACCTTGCGGGCCCTATAGCCCGGGCGCCGCCGCCGGCCGGCGGGTGCTCAGTCGATCCCGGGCAGGGCGGGGAAGCGGCGGACATCCTTGCGGGTAAACGGCAGCCACTCGGGCGTGAGCAGCCCCGGCGAGCCGTCGAGCGCC
>DAOMZC010001510.1:0-1579 GCA_035437965.1 Pseudomonadota bacterium | reverse complement strand
CAGCGCCTCGCACACGGCCACCAGCGGGCGCGCCTGCTCGCGCCCCGGCGCCAGCGAGCGCCGACCCCAGCCGCGCAGCGCCGCGTCGGCCGCGGACAGGGTCGATCGCGCCGCGGCGGGCAGCGGGTCGCTCACCGGGCCTCCGCGCTGTCTCGCGAGGAAACAGCTTCGCGGCTCACCGGGCCTCCGCGCTCACGTGCCGACCCCGAGGCCGCGCAGCAGCGCGAGTGTCAGCGCGAGGGTCAGTGCGCTGCCCCAGACCGCCCGGTGCAGGGCGTCCTTGTAGCTGGAGATCTCCGCGAACGCGTTGGTGACGGCGCGCGGGCTGATCGCCACCACGGAGCGCCACTGCCACAGCAGCACCGCGAGCGCCGCGCTGAACGCGAACGGCGACAGCAGGTTTTGGCCGACGCGGGCGGCGAGCGCCCACAGCAGCGCCGCCGCGAGCACCGAGTACTCGACCGCCTCGCGGGCGGCGGGATTGCCGAGCTGCGTGGTCAACGTCGACTTGGCGCCGGCGCGGTCGCTCTCCTCGTCGGACAGGCCGCTGGCGATCGCCGAGGCGAGGGCGAGCGCGGTCAGGCCGGGGAGCACGAGCAGCAGCTCGCGCGGGGCCGCGTCGCCGCCCTGCGCGTAGGCGTTGAGCCACGGCAGCAGCGCGCCGACGCCGAACGCCTCCACGAATTCGCCGAGGCCGCGGTCGTTGAAGCGCAGCGGCGGGGCGCTGTAGACCAGCAGCATCGCGAGCGCCAGGAGGGCGGCGAGGGCGAGGCCGGGGCGGCCGACGATGAGCTCGCCGCACAGCCCGATCGACGCGGCGCACAGGCCGGCGCCGACGCCCGCGAGCAGCACCGTCTGGGCGTGCAGGATGGCGTCGGGGATCGTCTTGGGCGCGCCGGCGTCGGGGAACATCTGGCGCTTGATCGCGTCGACGCGCGCGTCGAACCAGTCGTTGAGCAGCACCACGTAGACCAGCGCCGCCGCGGTGAAGCCGAACCCGACCGCCGCGCCGCTCCACGACCATGTCCCCTGCGACATGGCCCCGAGGACCTGTCCCACCGTCGCGGGCACCAGCAGCTTCGGCCAGCTCGCCGGCTTGAGCGCGTACAGGAACCGGCGCGGCAGCGGGAGGAAGGCCGGGTGCATGCTAGCCCTGCAGCCTGGCCAGCTGCGCGTCGATCGCCTGGCTCAGGCCGTCGACCGTCGGGTTGCCGGCGAAGCTCTGGCCGTTAACGTAGAAGCTCGGCGTGCCCTGGACCCCGACCTCCTGGGCCTTGCGCATGTCCTCGTCGATCTGCTGGCCGATGCGCAGCGACGGCGTGAGCGCGGTGCCGGCGTTCTGCGGGACCAGCGCCAGCGGGCCGCCGCGAATGCTCTGCAGCGTGCTGTCGCTCTGGCCCAGCATGGCTCGTCCCGCGAAGCTCACGGTGCCGCCCAGATGCTCGAGACCGGTCTTCACCAGGCCCATCAGCGCCAGCAGCAGCGTGCTCTTGCCCGATCCCGATTCGCCGACGATGCCCAGGGTCTCTCCCGGACGGATGGCGAGACTCACCTCCTCCACCACGGGCCACGCGGCTGC
>DAOMZC010001509.1:0-1579 GCA_035437965.1 Pseudomonadota bacterium | reverse complement strand
GGGCCGTGCTTCATCTCGCCGGCGGCGTAGCCCTCGGCGTGGATGTAGGAGATCTCCTTGAGCTTCAGCGCCCCCTCGAGGGCAATCGGGTACTGCGGCCCGCGCCCGAGGAACAGCACGTCCTGGGCGTGGCCGTAGGTGCGCGCCAGCTGCTGGATCTGCGGCGCCGTCTCCACCGCCTTCTCGATCTTGGCCGGCAGCCCGAGGAGCTCCTGCACGAGGGCCTGCATCGCCGCCTCGCTGAGCGTGCCGCTGCGCCGCCCGAGGTGCAGGGCCAGGAGGAGCAGCGCGCACAGCTGGGTGGTAAAAGCCTTGGTCGAGGCGACCCCGATCTCAAGCCCCGCGTGGGTGTAGAACGCATGGTCGGCCGCCCGCGCGATCGACGAGTCGACGACGTTGGCGATGGCGAGGATCTTGGCCCCCTTGGCGCGCGCCTCCTTGACCGCGGCCAGGGTGTCGGCGGTCTCCCCCGACTGCGACACCGCGACCGCCCAGTCGCCCGGCTTGACGATCGGATCGCGGTAGCGGAACTCGGACGCCAGATCGACCTCGACGGGCACCCGCGCCAGCTGCTCGATCATGTACTTGCCGACGAGCGCCGCGTGATACGAGGTCCCGCAGGCGAGCAGGAACAGCCGCCCGAGCTCCCCCGGCGCGAGCTCCAGCCCGTCCAGGCGCGCGTCGGGCGGCCGGTGGACCAGGCGCCCGCGCAGGGTGTCGGTGACGGCGCGCGCCTGCTCGTGGATCTCCTTGAGCATGAAGTGCTTGAAGCCTGCCTTCTCGGCCGCCACCAGCGACCAGGTGATGGTGCGCACCTCGCGCTGGCGCGGGTTGCCGGCCAGGTCCATCACCCGCGCGCCGCGGGTCGTGATCTGCGCCAGATCGCCTTCCTCAAGGAAGATCACCCGCCGGGTGTGCGACAAGAGCGCCGGCACGTCCGAGGCGAGGAAGGTCTCCCCCTGGCCAAGGCCGATCACCAGCGGCGAGGCGTTCTTGGCGCAGACGATCTCGTCGGGGGCGGCGGTGGACAGGACGACGATCGCGTAGGCCCCCTCGACCCGCCGCAGCGCCCGCCGGGTCGCCTGGAGCAGCCGATCGCCCTTGTCCTCAGTCGCCTCGGACGGCGGGGCCTCGAGCTCCTCCTGGATGAGGTGGGCGATGATCTCGGTGTCGGTCTGCGACTGAAATGTGTGCCCGCGGGCGCTGAGCTCGTGCTGGAGCTGCAGGTAGTTCTCGATGATCCCGTTGTGGACCACCGCCACCGTCTTATAACAGTGCGGGTGGGCGTTCTCGTCCGAGGGGCGGCCGTGGGTCGCCCACCGCGTGTGGCCGATGCCGACGTGGCCGCCCGGCCGCCCGGCGCTCAAGAGCCCCTCGAGCTCCGCGAGCTTGCCGCGGCAGCGCACCACCTGCAGCTTGTAATCGGCGGACCCCGCCGGCTCGCTCGCCTCCTGCCGGCCGAGGATGGCCACGCCCGCCGAGTCATAGCCGCGGTACTCACGCCGCCGCAGTCCGTCTACAAGCAGGTTGGTCGCTTCTTGTTTCCCCATATATCCAACGATTCCGCACATTGTTACCC
>DAOMZC010001508.1:0-1579 GCA_035437965.1 Pseudomonadota bacterium | reverse complement strand
GCCGGGCTTTGTCCCCAGACGGAGAGCGCCGACTGGATCGGCGGAAGCCTGTCCCGGGCTCTCCAGAGCCGCGCAAGCCCCCGCTTGCAAGGAGCGTCCCATGTCCGGATTCGACCTGGCTATCGCCGCCGTTGCCGTTGCTTGCTTCTATGCGCTGTGGTGGGCCTCCTCGCTCTCTTGTCGCCTGCGCCGCATCGAACGACTTAGCAAGGTCGACTCGCTGACCGGCTTGGGCTCGGGCGACTGGCTCCAGACCGAGCGCTGGCCTGCGGCCCTGCGCTCGGGCCGCCCCCTGGGGGTCGCTTATTTGGACTTGGATCATCTCAAGATCACCAACGACACACGCGGCCATGCAGCGGGGGACCAGTACATCTGCACCGCGGCCGATGCGCTGAGACAGGCGGTGCGCCGCGGCGTGGACGAAGTGTTTCGCAGCTATCAAGCCGGGGACGAATTTATTGTCCTTCTCCACGGGCCTCTTTGCGACCTGCGCCGCTGCGCCGAGTCGCTGCTCCGGCGCCTGTCCGAGCGCGGTGTCAGCGCCTCGCTGGGCCTGGCCTATACCACGGCGACCGAGTTTGTCCCGGCTCGCGCCGAGCTGCGCGTGGCTGCCGAGGCGGCGTGCCGTCAGGCCAAGAAGCGGGGCGGCGGCTGCGCTGTCATTGCGGGCCACGACCCAGGGGCCCAGGCCAGCGATGACTCCGGCGCTCGCGGCATCTGGTCGCCCACAGTCTCGACGGCGTCCACGCTTCAGAACCTGACCGCCGACCCAGCGACCTCAGAGCTGCCGAGCAGGCCCACAAGCCCATGAGCGCCGACGAACCGGATGGCAAGCCGCTTCCCCAGACCAGTGCTGCGCATACCGCATCTCCCCGGGGAAGGTCAACAGGCACTGCGGGCCAGTGCCCCTGTTGCGGTCGCCATGCCGTGCGGCCCGTGGCGCAGCCCGGCCGCGTTTGTCGCTACCGCAATGCCGCGCTGACGCTGCCGGCCGACCTGCAAGTGCCGACCTGTCGACGCTGCAAGCACATGCTCCTGTCCTTCGAGTCGATGCCGGAGCTGGCCGCCGCGCTGGAGGCGACCTATCGCGCCGAGCTGGTTCAGCGCGCCGCGGTGGAGATCAGGCGCCTCGGACAAGCCTACTCTCAGCGCCACGCCCAGGAAGTTCTAGACCTATCCCACGGCTATCTGTCCAGGCTGCTAGCGGGGAACGGCGTTCCCAGTGCCGCGTTGGTGAGCCTGATGGCCTTGCTGGCCGCCGAGCCTGCAAGGCTGGAGGAGCTCAAGCGCTATTGGGCCCTGCCCGTAACCGCGCCTCGGGTCGGCAAGAGGAAGGCGGGCGTATGAGCCCCCCAACCGAGTCGCTCCACGCCGTGCAGCGGCAAGCGCAAGCCTTGCTCGCCGAACTGCGACCGCTCGCAGCCGAGGCCCCTGCGGAGCTGCAACCGACCTGGGCCGAGCATCTGGCTCGCCTCCAAGAGCTGGCGCAGTTCTTGGCGTCCGGGGGTACGGCCGCCAGGACCCCTCGGCTCAGCCCCGCGGCGTCTCATTCGCAGTGGACGCAGTTTGGCCGGCTGCT
>DAOMZC010001507.1:0-1580 GCA_035437965.1 Pseudomonadota bacterium | reverse complement strand
TCGGTCGCCAGATCGCCGAGGCGCTGGATCAGACGCCCACCGGGGCGCGCGCCGCGGCGGACGCCCGGCGACAGAGCCTGAAGGCGTTCGACCAGCTGCTCATCGCCGCTCGCCTGCCGCCCGAGCGCGTCGCCGAGGTCGAGATCGAGCGCGGCAAGCTGTACTACCAGGCCGGCGAGCGCGAGCCGGCGCTGGAGGCGCTGCGCCGCGCCGCCGACGCCCTGCCGAGCGACGAAGAGGGACGCGCCGCCGGCCAGCAGTACGTCGAGCTCGTGGCCTTCCTCGTCCAGCGCGGCGAGCTCGAGGCGGCGCTGGAGACCTACCACCGCGCGCTCAGCCACAGCCACCTGAACCAGAGCATGAAGGTCTACTGCTCGCTGTGGGTCAACGATCTGCTGGTGCGCGCCGGGCAGGTGCCGGATCCGCTGGCGATGGCGTTCCTGCAGTCGGTGCCGAGCGGCAAGTGGCCGGCCGATCTGGCGCGCTGGGCGGTCGGCCAGCTCACCGAGAGCGAGCTCGTCCAGCGCGCCGACACGCCGGGGCGGCTGGCCGAGGCGAACTTCTACCTCGCGATGGCCCACCTGCGCGCCGCCGACCGGCCCGGGGCCGAGGCGCTGTGGCGCAAGGTCGTCGACAGCAACATGATGGGCTTTTTCGAGTACGAGATGGCGAGCTCCTTCCTCAAGCGCCACGCCGCCCCGACCGCGCCGCTGCTCAAGCCCGAGCCCGCCGGGCGCGCCCGCGCTCCCGCGGCCCCCAAGGCCCCGCCCGGATCCATCTAGCGGATTCACCTCACCAGACCATCCAGACGGCTGTGGCAAAACGACTACGCGACTCGAGTTCGCGTCCCGTCGTGCTCCCAGCCACGAGGCGGCTCCGCGCGGCCGAGCACGGGCCGCTCGCTACGGTTTGCCACAGCCTGTTATGTGCGGTCGGCGGCCTCGTTCTCTCAGTGCGCGGCGAGGCGCGGGATGGGCGGCGCGGACAGGGCGCGCTGGTGCTGCTGGTCTACGGCGCGCAGCGTGGCGAGCCCCGGCTGCTGGCGCTTGGCGACGATGTCGTGGATGAGGCCGACGAGCGCGGCGTTGAGCGGCGTGGCGACCCCGAGCGCGGCGCCGCGGCGGACGATCTCGCCGTTCAGGTAGTCGATCTCGGGGGTGCGGCCGCGCTCGATCGCCACCGCCATCGAGCTGCGCATGCGACGGTAGCGCAGCCCGAGCGCCCACAAGAGCGCGTGCTTGACGACGAGCCCGGCCGACCCGATGCGCTGCCGCCGCTCCGCCGCGGTGAGGGCCAGCGAGCGGATGTCGATGTTGCCCATCACCGGCGCCAGCTCGACGCCGGCCGCCTGGGCCACGGCGCACAGCTCGCTCCAGATCTCCAGGGTCAGGCGGCGCACGACGCGCTTCTGCAGCAGCCGCCCCAGGGTGTCGCCGCCAGCGGCGCCGAGCGTGCTGGTGGCGCAGTTCACCGCCAGCTTGCACCAGCGGACGCCGGCCAGGTTGTCGATGATCCGCGTCGGCAGCGCCTGCCCGAGCAGCGCCGCCGCCCGCGCCAGCGCGTCATCCGCCGCGCCCGGC
>DAOMZC010001506.1:0-1580 GCA_035437965.1 Pseudomonadota bacterium | reverse complement strand
GCGGTGTCCAGGCGGGGGACCTGGGCCCCCGAGGGGGTGGTGTGGAGCCGCCGGCGGAGCTTGCTGGCCGCCGCCGGCGGGTGCTCGGTGCCGGGCTTGGCGGGCGGGGTCACCGGCTCGTGGGTCGGCGCCGGCGCCGGCGGCGTGCGCGGGCGCAGGGTCCGCAGCGCCAGCACCGCGCCCACCGACAGCAGCACAAGGACGATCCCGATGATGATGAAGAGCCGGCCGCGCGAGCCCTGCCCGCCCACCGCCTGAACGGGCAGCGCCGGGCGCGGGGTCGGCCGCGTCGCCAGGAGGTTGCTGTTGTCCGACAGGACGGTGGCCGACTCGTTGACCGAGAAGCCGGCGGACCCGGCGGCCTTGGCGACCAGCGCCGGCGTCAGGGCCGGCACCATGGCGCTGAAGCGGGTGCCGAGCTGCTCGAGCTCCTGCGCCACCTGCGCCATCGAGGGCCGCTCGACCCGGTTCTTGGCCAGCATGCGGTGGACCAGCGCCACCAGCGGCTCGGGCAGCGCCGGGTTGGCGGCCTGCAGCGGCGGCGGCTGCATATAGATGTGCATGGCCATGAGCTCGCCGGTGCCGGGCGCCGCGAACGGCGGCTTGCCGGCGAGCATGCGGTACAGCATCACCCCCAGCGAGTACACATCCGCCTTATCGTCCACGTCGCTGGCATTGCGGCACTGCTCGGGCGCCATGTACAGCGGGGTGCCCATCATGACGCCGGCGCGCGTCATCACCTGATCGCCGCTGCCCTGGTACTCCTGCTTGAGCTTGGCGATCCCGAAGTCGAGCAGCTTGGTCCGCTCGCCGCCCGGCATCGCCGAGTCGGCGACCAGCATGATGTTGTCGGGCTTGAGATCGCGGTGGATGATGCCCTTTTCGTGCGCCGCGGCGAGCGCCGAGGCGATCTGGCGCGCCAGGCGCAGCGCATCGAGCATCTGCATCCGCCCGCCCTGCGCCTTCATGCGCGCGTTGAGCGTCTCGCCCTTGAGCAGCTCCATCACGATGTACGCCGTCCCATCGGGCAGCTGGCCGAACGACGAGACGGTGACGATGCCGGGGTGCTCGACGACGTTGATCGCGCGCGCCTCGTTGATGAAGCGGTTGGAGATCTGCTGGTTCTTGGCGTGCTCCTTATGGAGCACCTTGATGGCGACCCGCTTGCCAATCTGCTCGTCGACCGCCTCGTAGACGGCGCCCATGCCGCCCTCGCCGATCCGGGCGATCACCCGGTAGGGGCCGACCTGCGTTCCGATCATGGGCTGCACCTTCCGAGCGGAAGCGGAGCGGGGCGCAGGGGGGCAGGAGGGATCGCAGGGTAAATTCGCACGGCAACTTTAGTATAGACGCCTAGGAATTGGCCGGGCAAGACCGCTTCATGGCGAGAACCGGGGGAGCAACGGAAAGCAATGGGGGCGCCATGGGCCGACCGGCCCGCGGCCGGACCCTTTTGGGGCTTCTAGCTGCCTGGTAGCTGCCTGGATTTGGCCGGGCCACCGGAATCTGGCCGGGCCGCCGCGCGCCGGCTTTAGCGCTCAGGCGCGCTTGCGGGCGACGACCAGCAGGAAGCCGCCGAG
>DAOMZC010001505.1:0-1580 GCA_035437965.1 Pseudomonadota bacterium | reverse complement strand
GGCGGCGCCGGCCGAGCACTGGCTACGCGGTCCGCGGACGCATAGCGGCCGGAACAGACGGCGGCGCCGGCCGAGCACTGGCTACGCGGTCCGCGGACGCATAGCGGCCGGAACGGACGGCGGCGCCGGCCGAGCACTGGCTACGCAACTCGCGGTCCGCGGACGCATAGCGGCCGGAACAGACGGCGGCGCCGACCAAGCTCGCTGCCGCCGCCGGGTGAGTGAACCGCGTCGCGACCACGCACCCCGGGGCCCGCCCGGGCCGATGATCTAGGGACCAACCAGTCCCTCTCTCCGGTTTTCCTGGGGCGCGACCGCGACCGCGACCGCCCTACGCCAAGGAGTCCATAAATGAAGAAGTTCCCTAGCTTGCTTATGTCCCTGGGTCTGTCCGCCGGCCTCGCCCTCGCCGGCTGCGGCGGCGAGAGCCTCAGCCAGGTCCCCGATCCCGGCCCGACCCCCGATCCCGGCCCGACGACCATGATGACCGGCACCGTGACCACCGATCAGATGCTGGCGGGCGCGGTGACGCTGACCGGCGACGTGATCGTTCCCGCCGGGGTGACTCTCACGATCGCCGCGGGCACCTCGGTCACGGCCGCCGGCACCTACTCGCTGTCGGTCAAAGGCAAGCTGGTGGTGCAGGGGACGGCCGACGCCGGGGTCCAGTTCGCCGGCGCGCAGGGCAAGCAGTGGGGCGGCATCGCGGTCTCGGGCACCGGCAGCGCCAACATCGCCTACGCCCAGATCAGCAACGCCCAGCAGGGCTTCGCGACGTCGGCCGGCACGATGTACGCGCTGGACCACGTGGTCATCAAGAGCTCGCAGACCGGCCTGGTGCTCGCTTCGACGGGGAGTGTGACCAAGACGGTGCTGATGGGCATGGGCATAGATCAGTACATGCCCTTGATCTCGATCCAGGACAGCTCGCCGACCTTCAGTGACGTGCAGGTCACAAACGGCGCCGGCAACAGCGGCCTGGACAGCATCATCGTCAGCGGCAACGCCAGCCCGCAGTTCGATCACATGGAGGTCACCGGCTTCCACTGCGCCTTCCACTTCAACAGCGGCAGCAACATCGCGATCACCAATAGCTACGTGCACGATAACTATTACGGGGTCATGGTGTTCGGGGTCACGCCGTTCACTTTCTCGGGCAGTAACCTCATAAACAACCAGACGGCGAACATCGGCGACTGCAGCACGACCACGGTCACCGCCAGCGGCAACTTCTACAACGGCGCCCCCGCCTTCGACGCCAGCTGCTCGGGCCAGAAGAGCACGAACCCGGCGCCGGCGATGATCTCGACCGCCGGCTACCGCCCGTAGGCCGGCCGGCCGCCGCGCGCGGCCGCGAGCCGGGGCTACCGCCTGTAGACCGCGGCAATCGTTGACCTCCCGCCGGGCATGGCCAAAAATGAAAAGGCTACGCCAAGGACGTCATGACAGACCCGCCGTCGAAGCCCAGATCCTCGTCGTCCGATGCCGCTCGGGTGGCCGCGGCGCCGTCGACTCCGGCCTCTGCCGTGAGCCTCGGCGAGGAGCCGCCGAGCCGGCGGTCACTGCGGCGCGAGCTCCCG
>DAOMZC010001504.1:0-1581 GCA_035437965.1 Pseudomonadota bacterium | reverse complement strand
CCTACGGCGCCGGACCGCGCGCCTCGCAGTACCTGATCCTCGGGGCCAAGGCGCGGGCGATCCTCGACGGGCGGCCGGCGGCCTCGGTGGAGGACGTGAAGGCGCTGGCGCGGCCGACGCTGCAGCACCGCCTCATCCCCAACTTCCACGCCGAGGCCGAGGGCGTCCGTCCTCAAGCGATCATTGAGCGGCTCCTTGACACAGTCAAGTCCTGACCCGGAGGGCCGGCGGCGCCGCCCATGACCAGCAACCTGCTTGACCTGCCGTCGCTCCTGCGGCTCCAGAACCTGCAGCTGCAGGCGCGCATCGTCGCCGAGGGGGCGCTGTCGGGGCTGCACAAGGCGGCGCACCACGGCTCGTCGGTCGAGTTCGCCGAGCACAAGGAGTACGCTCCCGGCGACGACCTGCGCCACATCGACTGGCGCGCCTACGGCCGCATCGACAAGTACTACGTCAAGCGCTTCGAGGAGCAGACCGAGCTGCGCGGCTACCTGCTGGTCGATGTCTCCGGCTCGATGGGCTACGGGCGGCAGGATCAGATCACCAAGCTCGACTACGCCAAGCTGCTCGCCGCCTCGCTGGCCTACCTGCTGCTGCGCCAGAGCGACCCGGCGGGGCTCCTTCTGCACAGCGCCGAGGTGAAAAACTACATCCCACCGCGCGGCGGCGGCGCACACCTCGGCGACCTGTGCCAGGCGCTGGAGGGGACCAAGGCCAGCGGGGCGACGGCGCTGGCCGACGGGCTGAGCTTCCTGTCCGAGGTCGTGCGGCGACGCGGGGTGGTGGTGATCCTCTCGGATCTGCTGCCGAGCCCCCCGGAGGTCAGCGGCCTGCCCGGCGAGGTGCCGATTGACTACGTAAGCCAGTACGGGGCGCTCTTGCGCGCGCGGCTGTGCGGGCTGCGGGCGCAGAAGCACGACGTCATCGTGCTGCAGGTGCTCGACGCCGACGAGCTGGAGCTGCCGTTCACCGGGCTGACCTGGTTCGAGGACGTCGAGCCCGGTCCGAGCGGGCTGTCGCGCCTGTTCGTCGATCCCGCCGACGTGCGCGCCGCCTACCAGCGCGAGCTGCAGGGCTTCCTGTCCGAGATGCGACGCGGCCTGCGCGAAGGCGACGTCGAGTATCACCTGGTCCCGACCTCGCGCTCGCCCGAGAGCGTGCTGCTCGACCTTCTGCGCGGCCCGCTGCGCGGCAAGGTCCGGAGGTAGCGGGTGAACTTCATTGCGCCGGTGTTCGCCGCGCTGACGTTCCTGGGGATCCTGCCGGTGCTCATCCACCTGCACGGCCGGCGGCGCGCCAAGGTGCGGCCGCTGCCGACGCTGATGATCCTTCTGGCGAGCCACCGCCGGGTCGCCCAGCGGACCAAGCTCCGGCAGCTCTTGCTGCTGCTTTTGCGGGTGCTGGTGATGGTCGCCATCCCGCTGTGCCTGGCCAAGCCGTTCATCGAGACCGCCTCGGACCTGCCGACCCAGGTGAGCGCGGCGCAGAGCGCGGTGCTGCTGCTCGACGACAGCCTGTCGATGAACTACCAGCCCGAGAGCCTGGGGCGGCTCGGCGGCGGCGGCTCGCTGCTCGGCCGCG
>DAOMZC010001503.1:0-1585 GCA_035437965.1 Pseudomonadota bacterium | reverse complement strand
GCGCGCTGGTTCGGCGTGGGCCGGCTCGGCGTGGGCCGGCTCGGCGTGCGCTGGCTCGGCATGCGCCGACTCTGCATGCGCCGGGCCGGCCGCGCGGGCACTCGGCAGAAGCAGGCTCGCGACCCCCGGCGTGGCCGCGCTCCAGAGGCCGCTGCCGCCGAGGAGCGCCAGAAGAAGGAAGGTCGCGGTGCCCACACGTCCGAGGTGCTGGTTCATGCTCGATGAATTGTAGCCCTAAACCCTGATCGTCAGCATGAGGTGTCCGGGCGGGAGGCGCGCGGCAGCGAGCTGCGCCCCCGCGGGCAGCGCCGGCGCGAGCTGCCCGAGGAGCTCCAGCTCCTCGGCCAGGTACATGCGGCGCAGCGACACCCAGGTGTCGTGCAGCGCGCCCCAGCTCCGACCGTACGCGCCCATGAGCGGCGCCAGGAGGAGCGGAAAGTAGCCGCGCTCCCCGTCGATGAAGCACACCCCGGTGCCCGCCACCCGGGTGGCCTCGCCGAGCATCCGCGCCACCATGCCCGGCGGGAAGTGGTGCAGGCTCTGGGTGCAGAGGAACAGCGCGACGCCGCTGCCGCGCAGGTTCTGCAGCCGCGTGGCGTCCTGCTCGACGAAGCGTATCGCAACGCCGCGGCGGCGGGCGCGCGGCCGGCCGAGCTCCAGGTACTCCGGATGCAGGTCGCTGGCGGTGACCGCGACGCGGGCGCCAAAGTACTCCTTTACCGCTATCGCGAAGCCGCCGTGCCCGGCCGCCAGGTCGTGCAGCTCGACGGGTGCGCCGGTGCGCGCGGCGGCGGCGGCGACGAGCGGCGCCAGCGCTTCGCACCAGCGGCGGTAGCTGCCAAGGTGCACGTTGAGCCGGTCCAGCGTCTCCAGGATCTGCAGCCGCTGCGCCATCGGGAAGTGGATGTCGTCGAGGAGCTCGGCCTGATCCTTGTACAGCCAGCGGTCCAGGCGCCCGAGCAGTGCGCTGCCGGGATCAGCGGCGGCGGCGGTCTGGGCGCGCAGGGTCTCCAGGGTTTGCTGCACGACCTGGTCGTAGGCGGCCACCGCGGCGGGCTCTCCGCGCAGGACGCCATCCCACGGCGGTCGTAGGCGCGCCTGCGCGGCCGGGAGCAGCGCCGCGCCGAGCTCCCGCCGCCGCTGCGCGAGCCCGCGGCCGATCGGATCGATGATCGGGAAGTGCGCCGCCAGGTGGAGCAGCGCCTCCAGCGGCGCCGCCAGCAGCGGCCTGGCCGGCGGGCTGGCAGCGGCAACGGCGGAGCGCGGGTCGGTCGGCTCCATGGGCGCAGCTTACCGCTTGCTCGCGCCGGGCGGCGGCGCGGGGCCGCGGAACCAGGAGGTTATTTCCGCCGCTACTTCGCCCGGCCGCTCCAGGTGCAGGAAGTGGCCGGCGCCGGCAAAGATGCGCTCTTTGTAGGGCCCGCCGAGCAGCGCCGCCTGGTCGCGAGCCAGCGCGACACCGATGCAGCCGTCGGCGCTGCCGGCCAGGTAGAGCAGCGGTGGGGCCTCTCTCGGGCCGGCCGCCGGCGCGTCGAGCAGGCCGCCCCAGATCGCCCGATAGTGAGCGAGCGGCGCCGCCCCGCTT
>DAOMZC010001502.1:0-1588 GCA_035437965.1 Pseudomonadota bacterium | reverse complement strand
GTCGGGGCGAGAGGATTTGAACCTCCGACATCCTGCTCCCAAAGCAGGCGCGCTACCGGACTGCGCTACGCCCCGAGGCGAGTTCGCTGATGGTTCTAAGCCAACTTGGGGGGCAATTGCAAGGAAGTTAGTACAAAAGGAGTGGAGGCCCGCGCGAAGGCGACCGAGCACTGCTGCAGCACCGCGACCACCGCGATGAGCCCCAGGGGCACCACCGCCGGCGCGGCAGCAGAGGCTCAGGCCCACTCGGTGAGGCCCTCGCGCGTATACAGCTCGGTAAAGCTCGGCCGGGCCTTCATCCGCTGCGCGTGCGTGTGCAGCGCCGGCCAGTCGTTCGTCGGTCGCGGCATGTTGCGGGACCAGCGCATCAGCATGGTCAGCATGAAGTCAGCGGCCGAGAGCCGCTCGCCCAGCAGGTAGGGGCCGCCGGCGGCCAGGTGTCTGGCGACGTGCTCCCAGGCGGCCTCGATGCGCTCGCGGGCCTGCTCTTTGGCCGCCACGATGCTGGCCTCGCCCGCCGGCTCGGTCGGGTAGAACCAGGCGCGATAGGCCGGCTGCAGCGTATTGGCCATGAAGAACATCCACTGGTAGTAGTGCGCCCGCTCCACACTGCCGAGCGCCGGCGCCAGGCCCGCGCTCGGGTGGCGGTCGGCCAGCTGCAGGACCAGCGCGGCGGCCTCGCAGACCGGCTTTCCGTCGATGATCATCGTCGGCACCAGGCCCGCCGGGTTCAGCTTCAGGTACTCCGGCGACTTGTGCTCTCGGGCGTCCAGATCGAGCTTGCGCAGCTCGTGCGGGGTCTGCAGCTCGATGAGCAGCCAGTGAACGACCAGGCTGGCGGCGCCCGGAGCGTAGTAAAGCGTGACCATTTGACCTCCCTTTTCGTGCGTTTCCGTTCTTATTTTCTGCTTCTACTTTTCGTGTCCACTTTACGTGTCTACTTTTCCGTGGCCTCGGCGGCAATGAAGAACAGGAGCGAGACGATGCCGAAGCCGGCGCCGATGATCTGCAGCCGCGAGAGGCGCTCGTGAAAGACCAGGAAGCCGAGGAGCAGAAAGCTGCTGTTGTTCAGGATGTCGTAAAGGAGGCCGACCACGATCAGCTGCTCGCGCAGCAAGCAGGGAATGAACAGCGCCCCGGCGCACGCATACAGCACGACCGCGAGGGCGAACTGCCCCGGCGATGGCTGCAGCGACCACCGTTTCGCGATGTACTCGCCGGCCACCGCAGCGATCGACGACATGCTGATGAGCAGAAGGAGGGGAATCTTGGCAGTGAGGGTGAGGAATCGTTCCATGGTTCCTGGCCGCGGCGTGGTCGTGCCCGTGGTTATAGTCGTACGCTTACCTGCAGGAGCGTCCACTTGTCGCCGAGTTTGCACAAAAAGACAACTTTTCCGGCGGCGGCGTGCGGGAAGGCGCGCTCGGCCGGCCGCTCACTGATTTGCGCGATGGAGCGCGATAGGGGCTTGATCGGGCTTGATTCGGGGGCGCGAAGCAGCCAAAGATGCGCAGCCGATATGCAGACAGCGCCCCAAGGTCGCGGCCTGAAACAGGAATCGGGGAGCTCGCCGCATCCCGTCCCTAGC
>DAOMZC010001501.1:0-1589 GCA_035437965.1 Pseudomonadota bacterium | reverse complement strand
AGCCGCCGCCGAGCCCGACCAGCAGCACAAGCAGCCAGCCGCCGCGCGCAACGCGGGCGGCCCGGGAGGGAATCAGCTGAAGTCCGTTGCCGGCTGACCGTGACATCCGCGTTGACCTCGCGACCGCAGTATAGTCGCGACGCCCGCTGCCCGCCCGCCCGTTTCGGCCCACGGACCACGAGCCGCTGACTCGCGGTCACGAGCCGCCGAGCCGACCAGGCTGATGGCGGCGCGCCGCAAGCTCGCGATTGGTCGGCCCGCGCCGCTGCCCGCCGAGGACTCGCCCGCGACGCCGGCTAGCGGCTGGCCCAGGGAGCGCGGCCGAGCAGCACCAGGTACAGCTGCGCCGCATCGACGACGCGCACCACCATGCCGCCGAACGTCACCTGCTCGCCGATGCGCAGCACCACCGGCTGCGAGGGCAGGACGCGCACCCCATCGATCGAGGTGCCGTTGTGCGAGTTCACGTCGATCAGCACCCAGCTGCCGTTGGGCTCGCGGCGGATGTGCGCGTGCAGCTTGGACACCGACGGGTTGCGCAGCACGACATCGCAGTTGCGGGCCCGCCCGACCGAGATGCGGTCGGAGTAGGGGTTGGCCGGCGCCTTGACCAGCGGGATCACCCGCAGCTCGCTGGTCGGCTTCTTCCGGTTCTGATCCTTGGAGACCACCTGCGTCGCGAAGGAAGAGGCTCCGACGGGATCGACGGTCTCATAGAAGAGCAGGAACAGATGCGGGAAGCGCGCTGCGAACTCATCGCTGGTGAGTTTGCTCGCGAGGTCGCTGAGTTCGCTCGATTCCATTCCTGAACTCATCGTAACACGATCCTATCCCAGGCCCGTCCTGAGACGTACCCCATCAGTGTAGGCGATCCCTCTTAAGAAAAGACCGATAATTTTTCGCCGTCGCTCACATCGGGCCCTTTTGCCGGCCCTTTTGCCGGCCCTTTTTGCCGGCCCTTTCTTACCGGGCCGACCGGACAATCGAGCACGGACAAGGCGGCGCTTTTTTACGCCCTGACCGCGCCTATCTTAGCCAGGTATTTTAGTAAAATGCACTGCGAACCGGGACCACGATGAGGTTGCACACCTGTTCGGGGCCGAGTCCCTGGGAGCGGCAGGCGGGACGAACTCCCGGGGAGCTGCTTGCAGTGAGATAGCCGTCCCGGCGCGCTGGCCGACGGCGAGTATGGAGAAAGCTGGCGGCGCGCTGGCCGCGGACCGCTGCCTGGCGCCTCTCAGCGCCGCCCGGTCGCGCGTCGGCAGTAATCCGCCTCGGGGGTCCAAGGCGGGCGAGCTTCACCGCCAGGCGCTGGCGATGAGTCATGCCGGCTGTCCAGCCCGCGCCGCAGCCGGCCGCGGCGTCACCGACGTGCCGGCGAGGCGTCGCCGAGCGCCGGCGAGGCGCCGCGGCGCTGCCTCTTTGTAAAGCCCGATGCCCGGGCGAGGCGCCGGGCCCGGGCCAGCCTGTGCCGCTCTCTCACCGACCAGGCGGTGAGAGCTCGGTGGCGCGGTAAGCGGCCCCCGCCGCGCCGTCAGCGGGCGCGCTGTGGCCGGGCCACCGGCCGGTGCCGCGGCGGCCTTTCGGCT
>DAOMZC010001500.1:0-1592 GCA_035437965.1 Pseudomonadota bacterium | reverse complement strand
ACATGTGAATCGGCAGTTTCTCGACGGAAAGCAAGCGTGGTTTGCAGACACCGGGTACTCTCCCCCCCTCCGTCGAGAGCTGAGGAATTTTTCCGCCCCGTCACGAAGCGGCGGAAGACCTGAGCGCTGGCGCAGCCGGCACTCTCAGTCCGTAAAGATCTTCTCGCGCGCGGCCTGGCAGATGGCGACGACCGCGGGGTGCTTCACGCGGCGCTCGGCCGACAGAGCGTAGAAGCGCTCGCGCAGCGTCGGCAGCTCGCCGACGCGCTCGCAGCCGTACTGGCGGCGAATCGAGCGCGCCATGAGGCTGGGCGCCGCGAACATCCCGGCACCGGACTGCGCGAAGACCTTGAGCAGCGCGCTGTCCTCAAACTCGCCGACTATCGCCGGCACGATGCCGTGGCTACTCAAGAACTGATCCAGGGAGCGCCGCAGCACCGTGTTCTCGGCCGGCAGGAGCAGCGGCGCGCCGTGCAGCGAGCTGGGAAACCGCGCGCGGTGCGTCTGCGCCAGGTCACGCGTGCCGAAGATCGCCACGCCGCACTCGCCCAGGAGATGATTGAACGCGCGCACCCGCACAGTCTGCCCGACCGGCGCGTCGGCCAGCACCACGTCCAGCTCGTGCGTGGCGAGCGCCGCGACCAGGCGGTCCTGCTCGTCCTCCTTACACACGATGCGCACCGGCTCGGGCAGCCGCAGCGCCGGCGCCAGCAGCTGGTACGCGATCAGCTTGGGCATGACATCGGTGACGCCGACATTGAGCCGCAGGCGCCCCTGCGTGCGCCCGCTCAGCGCCTCCTGCAGCCCGCGCCCCAGCGAGAAGATCTCGGACGCATAGCGATAGACTGTGCGCCCCGCCTCCGTCAGGACCAGGCTGCGCCCCGCGCGCGAGAACAGCTTCTCGCCGAGCTGCTGCTCCAGCGCTTGGAGCTGTCCGCTGATCGTCGGCTGCGCCAGGCGCAGCGCCGCTGTCGCGCGGGTGATGCTGCCCTCACGAGCGACGATCCAGAAGTAGTAGAGGTGGTGGTAATTAAGCCACATCAGCGGCTCCTCTTCACATCGGTTTTTTCGATGGTTTGCTTCGAATTATCTATGAATCGCGGTGAAGCAAACGACCAACTTTGACGCATCCAAGAAGCGCAGGGACAAAGACCCTGATTCCAAGGAGCCTGATCGCGATGTCGCTACTTTGCGCCGACCTGCCGCAGGTCGAACTCAGCCAGTCCGCCATCCCAAGCGCGGGCCTCGTGCCCGCATCTGAAGCTGCTGCTGCTGCGCTTGAGCACCTGCTCGCCGTCGCGGGGCTGGGTCTGGAGCCGGGCCAGGTGCGCGAGGTGCTCTGGCAGGGCGGGCTTGACGCGGACGCCGCCGCATCGCTGCCTGCCCCTGCACCTGGCGACCCGCCGGGGCCCCGCGAATCCTGGGAGTCGGTGCTGACCGGCGCGGGTGAGGCCCTGGGACTGCGGGTGCTTGGGCTCCAGCTCTCGGTGCGCGAAGTCGCCGCGCGGACGGAAGAGGCCCCGCTGCCGCTTCTGGTGCTGCCGGTCGAGCGCGACGAGTCCGCGGCGCTGGCGCCGCAGTGGCGGGTCGTG
>DAOMZC010001499.1:0-1597 GCA_035437965.1 Pseudomonadota bacterium | reverse complement strand
GGCCGCGGGCTCGGGCGCGGCGCTCGCCGGAGCTGCGGGCAGCGCCTGGGCAGCGGCGCCGGCCGGCAGCGCAAGGCCCAGCAGCACTGCCGCGAGCCCGCCGCGGCGCGCCGGGCGAGCCGCAAGCCGAAAGTGAGCGCGGGCGTGAATCGGATGACCGGTCATGGGACGCGGGCGCTCGCAAGCGCGCCCTTCAGTGTCCGCGCCTGCCCTGCTCGGCGTCAAGCGGCCCGCGACCGCGGCCGGCTGGCCAAGGGCCGCCGATTGCTCAGCATTCCCGAGCCGCCGGCGATTTGCTATCGTGACCTGGTATGGCCACTGACCCCGCCCAGAAATTCGCTCCGGTATCTGAGCTTGCCGTCGCCGTCTCCGGTGCCAGCGCCGCTTCCGATCTGCACCTGGACGCCTGGATCGCCGCCCTCGGGCGGATGTCGGCCAACCACCCGGACATCGCGCGCCTCCTGCGCATCATCGACCGGCTGCAGGATCACCCCTACCGCACCCACGTGGTGATCTACGGCGAGCCGGGCACCGGCAAGGAGGGCCTGGCGCGCCTCATCCACCGCCTGATGCACCCGGGCGGCGGGCCGCTAGAGCGCGCCAACCTCGCCGGCTGCACCGCCGACGAAATGCTCAAGCAGCTGTTCGGCGCCGACACCTACCGCAGCAGCGACGGCGGGCTGTACGGGGTGCGCAGCGGCACGCTCAGCCGGACCCAGGGCGGCTCGCTCATCCTCGATGAGCTGCTCGCCCTGCCGCTCGACGTGCAGCGCCACCTCAACGACAAGCTCAGCGAGCAGCGGCTCGGCCGCGAGGGGCAAGGCGGGGCCAAGGACGGGGTCACGCTGATCGCGCTCACCGATGGCGACGCCCCGGCCGCGGTGGCCGAGGGCCGGCTGCGCCACGACCTGTGGTACCGGCTGCAGCGGCTGGTGCTGCACGTACCGCCGCTGCGCGAGCGCCCCGAGGACATCACCCACACGGCGCTGTGGGTCGCCAACCGCGTGCTGCGCAGCCGGGGCCTGGGCCGCCCGGCCGAGCTCCTGGAAGCGAGCGACCGCCCCGCCCCGCTGTCGTCCGACTCCTACTGCGTCCACGCCAGCGCCGTGGCCGTGCTGCGCAAGCACAGCTGGCCGGGCAACTTCCGCGAGCTCGAGGCGGTGATGGAGCGCGCCATCCTCCTTTACAGTAACGGCAACGAGCTCTGCGAGGCCGACGTCCGGGCGGCGATTGCCGACGGCTGGGTCCAGCGCGCCGCGCAGGCGCCGCGCCCGCTCTAGTACCGCGCGGCGATTGCCGACGGCTGGGTCCAGCGCGCCGCGCCCGCTCTAGTACTGCACGCGGCGGGCGGCGAGGTCCCCGGCGCTCAGCCGGCGCAGCCGCTTGGCCATGTGCAGGATATCGGCGATCGAGCGGTCCGCCTGGGCGCTGCGGGCCAGCAGCGCCGTGATCAGCCCGCCGGGCTCGGAGTAGGCGTAGTAGGTGAGCCGGGTGCCCGACGCCGCGCCCGGCTCGACCAGCCAGCCGGCGCGGATGATCGGGATGCGCACGTGGCCGGCGGCGACCGGCGGCCCGACGCCGGAGACGCTGGTGCAGC
>DAOMZC010001498.1:0-1598 GCA_035437965.1 Pseudomonadota bacterium | reverse complement strand
TTGATGCGCTGCGAATCGAGCCTTTCCTGGTTTACACAGCACGCGTCGAGCCCCATGGCGCTCGGCCCCGGCGTCGAGCTCCTGGCGGCCGGCGCCATCGGCCGCCGCGGCGTCGATGTGCTGCTGCCGCTCGACTGGAACAAGATTCCCGAGGCGGCGCGCGGCGAGGTGCACCGGCTGGTCGTGCTGTCGCGCTTCGGCAACGCCCCGGCCCACGTGACCCCGGCCGAGAACCTCACGGTGGGCAGCGCCCGCGGCGGTCAGCTGCGCTTCCACCTGCCGGCGCACGGGCTCGTCCCCGCCGCGGCGCCGGGGGCCCTCTCCCGGCTGGCGACGTTCCAGGTCGCGATGCCGCAGTCGCTGGGTCAGAAGGTGATGCGCCGCTTTTCGTACCGGGCGATCGGCGGCGTGTCGATGGGCGGCATCGGCTCGTCGATGAACTTCTTCCGCCACCCCGACCGCTACGACGCCATCGGCGTCCTCGGCGCCGACCCCGGGCCGGACCTGACCTACATCCAGGGCTTCATCCGCGAGGTGTTCTTCGGCGGCTTCTGCACCGCCGACAGCGGGCAGCTCGGCCAGACCTGCCCGACCACCCGCAAGCCGCTGCTCGGGCAGGGCGAGACCACGGGCAGCTTCGAGGCGATGCCGATCCAGACCGGCGAGGGGATCGGCCTTACCCTGGGCCGCTCGCTGTACCTGCGGGCCAACCGCGATCTGGTGCGGGCGCTCGGCAACTGGGCCTACTACAACCCGGCGGACGCCTACCTGCCGCCGGGCGTCCCGGCGAGCACGCTCGCCCAGACGCCGGCCATGGCGTGCTCAAGCCCGGTGGTGATAAAGGGCTTCAAGAACGATCCCATGGCCCGGCCGCTGTACGACGGCCGCTTCAACCCCGACGGCAAGTTCGACATCATCACGTTCTGCGACGGCGGCGAGCGCCCCGGCCAGCCCGGCGTCTTCGACGGCAGCCGGCCGCAGACAAACCCGGCGCAGATCCTGCTCGCCGTCGATCTGAACGCCAACGGGAAGCGCGACTCCGGCGAGCCGGTGCTGCTGCAGTCGAGCGAGCCGTTCAGCGACTTCGGCCTCGACGGCCTCCCCGACGACAAAGAGCCCGGCTTCGACGCCCTGACCAACCCCGACCCGGCCGGCGACAACTACCACTACCTCAAAAACCCCGGCGGCACCGAGGGGAACTGGCGCTACGACGTCGGCGAGCCGTACGTCGACGCGGGCCTCGACGGGGTCCTCGGCAAGGGCTGCCCGATCGACAGCAAGGCGGCCGGCTGCTTCGACTACGGCGAGGGCAACGGCCGCTTCGACTACAACCCCGGGCTGCAGCGCTGGCTCGATCACGACCCGCACAGCCTGATGGAGAAGCTCGCCGGCGACGTGCTGGAGCAGCGCGACATCTACTACGATGCCGGCCTGCGCGACTTCTTCAACGCCCAGGTCTCGACGAGCAGCCTGTTCGGCGTGCTCGCCGCGCGCGGCCTGTCGACGCAGGTGTTCGGCGGCTTCCCGGCGCTGGTGGGCCTCGGGCCGAGCGACGAGTGGCGCTTTGACCAGAGCGCGGTCGAGATCGGCAGGCTCGG
>DAOMZC010001497.1:0-1604 GCA_035437965.1 Pseudomonadota bacterium | reverse complement strand
GCCCGGCCCGCCGCACCCTCGGACCGCCCGCCCCGCCGGCGCCGCCGCCCGCGGCCCCCCCGGCGCCTCTGGCTCCCCCGCCCGTGCTCCAGCCGCCCGCGCCCCCCGTGCCGACGACGCCGCCGCGAGTACCTTCGCCGTCCCGACCGCGGGTCTCATCACCCGAGCTGCCGTCGCCGCGGGCGTCGACACCCGAGCCGTCGCCGCGGGCGTCGACACCCGAGCCGCTGTCTCCGCGCGCCTCCGCGGAGCTCTTGCCGCCGCGAACGTCGTCGCCCGTCCTGCCGCGGGCATCGTCGTCGGAGCTGAGCCAGCCGCGGAGCTCGATGGCGGAGCTGCCGCCGCGGCCGTCGTCGCCCGCCCTGCCGCGGACCTCGTCGGAGCTCCTGCCGCCGCGGAGCTCGATGGCGGAGCTTTTGCCGTCCTCGCCAGCGCTGGACATCCTGGAGTCGGGCCCCGTACTGCCCGTAGCCGCCGAGGGGGCCCCGGACCGGCTGTGGACCGCGCGCAGCATCGCCGCCGGACTGCTGCTTGGGCTCGGGGTGGCGGCCAGCGGGTATCTGCTGATGGGCGGCCAGCTCGCCCGGCAGCCCTCCTGGCTGGCGGTCCCGCTCCTCGCGGTGGTGCTCGGCGGGGTGATTCTGCTCGGTCAGGTGCGCCGGTGGCGCGATCGCAGGCCGATGAGCGTGACGGGGTTTGTCGGCCCGCGGCCGCTGACCCGCGCCGATCGCGAGCAGTACGGCTTCTTCGGGCGCGAGGTCGAGACCGAGCACGCGGTCGACAAGCTGCGCAGCCCCGCCACCCGCTGCCTCATCCTCTCGGGCGAGAGCGGCTGCGGCAAGACCTCGCTGCTGCTCGCCGGGGTCATCCCCAGGCTGGAGTCGGAGCTCGGCTGTCGCTGCATCTACGTGGCGATGGATGACAAGCCGGTGTGGGCGCTGCGCCAGGCCCTGCGCCTCGCCGCCCGGCGGGCGGTCAGCGAGCCGGGCACGCGCCTCAAGGACGACCTGGAGCAGGCGCAGCGGCGAGCCGGACGGCCGGTCGTGCTGTTCATCGATCAGTTCGAGGAGTTTGGCGCCAGCCCGGTCTCTTCCGAAGATCACCTGGCGCTCATCGAGCTGTTCCAGTGCGTCCTCGGCGGCCCGGCGGCAGCGCTGCCGGACGTGCAGCTTTGCTTCAGCGTCCGCAGCGACCAGCTGGCGCTCCTCGATGACCTGAGCCGCAGCGCCGGCCCGGCGAGCTCCGCCGGCGCCGAGGCTCGCCTGGCCCTGCCACCGCTGGAGCTCCCGGCCGCTCGCGAGATCATCGACGAGCTCGCGCGGCGCAGCGGCCTCCGGCTGGAGTGGCCCCTGGGGGTCGTCGAGCGGCTGATTGAAGATCTGGCGACCGAGCAGGTCCACTTCGGCCGCACCCGGCGGGTCGTCCACGCGGCCGAGCTGCAGATGGTCTGCCAGATGGTCTGCCACCTGGTCGCAACCCGCCGCATCCGCACGGCCGCCGACTATCCGGGCAAGCAGCAGCTGCTCACCGCCTACCTGGGCCGCAGCATCCGCTCGGTGCCGGGTCTGTCGCCGGCGCGCGTGCTGGATCTGCTGCTCCACCTC
>DAOMZC010001496.1:0-1609 GCA_035437965.1 Pseudomonadota bacterium | reverse complement strand
CACCAGCGACGGGAAAAACGCGGCGACCCGACTCCGCGCACCAACCCTGGAGGAGCTCATCCGCGCCACCGCCGAGGGCAAGACCGACAGCCGCGCCGAGACCGTGGTCGCCATGCTGCAGGCGCGCATCGGCCAGCTGGAGGCCGGTCCGCGCCGCGTGGTGCGCGCCGCGGCGGTGTTCGGCCAGACCTTCTGGCGCGGCGGGGTGGCCAGGCTGCTCGGCACCACCGCCGACGCGCCCGAGCTCGCGCACTGGCTGACCGCGCTCGTCCACGCCGAGATCATCGAGCCGCACCCCGCCACCCGCCTGCCCACCGAGCATGAGTACGTCTTCCGCCACGGGCTGGTCCGCGACGCCGCGTATGGGCTGCTCACCGACGACGATCTGCACACCGGCCATCGCCTCGCGGCCGAGTTCCTGGTGGCGGCGGGCTCACGCGAGCCGGCGGCCATCGCCGAGCATTACGAGCGCGGCGGTGACCGCGCCGCCGCCGCCCCCTTCTACGCTCGCGCCGCCGAGCAGGCGCTGAGCAGCTTCGACAGCAAGAGCGCCCTCGCCCACGTCGAGCACGGCCTGGGCTGCGGCGCCGACGGCGACTCCTTGGCGATCTTGCGCAGCGTCGAGGTGGCGGCGTGGCGGCGCCTGAACCGCTTCGATCGCCTGTACGAGCTCATCCCCATCGCCCTGCCGCTGTTGCGCGCCGGCACCCGCGCCTGGAGCCGGACCCTGTCGGTGGCAGTGCTCGCGGCGACCCTGGGTCCGCCGGCCTGGCGGGCCAAGGTGCCCGAGCTCATCCAGATGCTGCTCGGCGCCGCGCCCGAGCCCGATGCGCGGGCCCCCTACGCCGAGGCGCTGGCCTTCATGGCCACGGCGCTGGCGGCGGTCGCGCCGCGTCAGCAGGTGCAGCCGATCCTGCAGCGCCTGCAGTCCGTGGTCGAGCTGATGGCCGAGCGCGATCCGACCTTCAGGCGCTGGTACCTGTGGCCCTACTATCACAACGTCCACCACCGCGAGCCGCGCCCCTACAGCACCCTGGTCGGGGCCGAGGAAGGGATTGCCCTCTCGCGCATCGCCGGCGACCGCCTGATCCAGGTCTCGCTGTCGATTACCGAGCGGGCCTACAAGTGGTTCGAGCTCGGCGATGTCCCGGGGGCGGTGCGCCTGCTGCGCGAGACCGAGAAGGAGGCGGCGCAGGTCGACGGCTTCGTGTCCGAGCTGACCCGGCAGACGCTGGCGCGGGTGCTGTGCGAAGCCGAAGAGCCGGACGCCCTGGACGAGGCGGTGCGCTACAGCCAGGCCGCCATCGACAGCCCGGGCAGCGCCTCGATGTTCGTCGGCATGGCGCATCACACGCTGGCGCGGGTGCGGCTAAGGCGCAAGCAGCCCGCGGTGGAAGACGCACTCCGCGCCTATAAAGCCCTGGAGGCGGCGCCGCTGTACGGCGTCGAGATCGCGGCGACTGTGGTGTGGGCGCTGCTCGCCCGGGGCACGCCGGCGGAGGCGCTGCCCTATGTCGAAAAGGCGCTGGCGGTGATCGCGGCCTATGGGGGCGCCGGCTACGCGGAGGTCGAGCTGCGCCTCGCCGCCAGCCCGGCGTTCCACGCCGCC
>DAOMZC010001495.1:0-1612 GCA_035437965.1 Pseudomonadota bacterium | reverse complement strand
GCCCCGCGCTCGACGAGGTGCAGGATCGTGGGCAGCGCCGCACGGATGCGGGTGTCGTCGGTAAGCGCGCCGCCCTTGCCCTGCGGACAGTTGAAATCGACCCGCACAAAGACCCGCTTGCCGGAGACCGGAAGCTCGGATACCGGCCGGATGTTCAGCATGGTCGCCATGATCGCTCCTCTTTTATCAGGCCGCGGCGGCGACAAACTTCGCAAGCTCGTACAGCCGGGTGGCGTATCCTACCTCATTGTCGTACCACGCCAGCACCTTGACGAGGTCCCCGATCACCTGTGCCGACAAAAGGTCGATGGTCGCCGAGTGGGCGTCGCCGTTGTAGTCGCACGACACCCGCGGCTCGGCCGAGGTCGCGAGCACGCCGCAGTAGCGCGGGTCGGCGGCGGCGGCGATGAACGCCTGGTTGACCTGCTCGGCGGTGGCCGGCCGCTGCAGGCGCACCGTCAGATCGACGACCGAGACGTTGGGCGTCGGCACCCGCATCGAGTAGCCGTCGAGCTTGCCGCGCAGCGCCGGGATCACCTCGGCGAGCGCCTTGGCCGCCCCGGTGGTCGTCGGAATCAGCGACAGCGCCGCGGCGCGCGCCCGCCGCAGATCTTTATGCGGCTGGTCGAGCGTTCCCTGGTCGTTGGTGTAGCTGTGGATGGTCGTCATCAGGCCGCTCTCGATGCCGAAGCTTTCGAGCAGGACCTTGGCCACCGGCGCCAGGCAGTTGGTGGTGCAGCTGGCGTTGGAGATGACGTGGTGCCGGCGCGGGTCGTAGGCGTCCAGGTTGATGCCGATGGCCAGCGTCACGTCCGGACCCTTGGCGGGGGCCGAGATGAGGACCTTCTTGGCGCCGCCGCAGTCGATGTGGGCGCGCGCCCGGCTGGCGTCGGTGAACACCCCCGTGCACTCCAGCACGAGCTCGGCCCCGACCGATTTCCAGTCGAGCTTGCTCAGGTCCTTCTCGGCGGTGCAGAGGATCCGCTGGCCGTTGACGACCAGGTGACTGCCGGCGACTTCGACGGTGCCGTCAAAGCGCCCGTGCACCGAGTCGTACTTAAGAAGGTGGGCCAGGGTCGCGGTGTCGGTCAGGTCGTTGATGGCAGCGAGCTCGAAGCCGTCCCGGGCGGGGTCCTGGCACAAGGCCCGGACCACCGAGCGTCCGATGCGGCCAAAACCGTTGATGCCGATGCGCACTGCCATGAAGAGCCCTCCGCCGGGTTTGGCGAAAATGAGTTGGCGGGAAATGATACCGTAAGGCGAAAATAGCGGCGAAGGATAGTTTCCCCGCGCCCGCGCGTCAACAGCCGAGCATCACGAGGAAAAACGGCGCGCCGCTGCAGCGAACCGAGCCGTTACAGCCGGAAGAGCCGCAAAAGGGCGGGCTAGGGCGGCGCGGGCTGGCTCGTCAGCGACGGATTGAGCTCTTTGGCGCGCTTTGCCAGCTCGCTGTCCATCTGGCGGGCCTTGATGCGGTTTCCCTCGGGGCGGGTGACCAAGCCGGTGGCCAGCAGCTGCTCGCGCTGGTCGCGTAGCTCGCGCTCGTGCTTGCGCTTCTGGCGGGCGGCGCGGGCGCTGTCCGCGGGCGAAGCGGCCGGCGTCTCGCCGCCGG
>DAOMZC010001494.1:0-1615 GCA_035437965.1 Pseudomonadota bacterium | reverse complement strand
ATGGTCTGCTCCAGCGGGACCGGCGGCACGCACAGCCGCTCGGCGCTGCGGGCGAACCGCTCGGCGTGGCGATCGACGCGGAACAGGCGCACCTGGCCGTCTTTACCGCGGTAGGCCTTGAGCCCCTCGAACAGCGCCTGACCGTAGTGCAGCACCGCCGCGGCGGGATCCAGAGCCAGCGCCTCGTAAGGCCCAATCCGCGGATCGTGCCAGCCGTGCTGCGGGTCGTAGTTCATCTGGAACATGTGGTCCGTGAAGTACTTGCCGAAGTTCAGCGAGTCGTCCTGGGGCTTCTTCTTGCGGGTCGCCGTGGTCTGGATCTTTAGCTGCATTGAGGCTCTTCTTACAGTCAAATGGTTCGTGGGAGGGGCCAGCCGATCTCCTCATAGTAGAGGTCCGCGGGGCGGAAGCCAATCAGTATGCGGCGAGTCAGCGGTCGCCGCGCGCCGACTGTAGCGGCCGGCAGTAGTCGGCAGCCGAGCAGTCGGGCCATTTGGCGCTGGCCGCGACGGCAGCATCGGCGGCGTGGCACCGTTGGCATTGGCGGCGGCGGCGTCGTCGTCGGGGGCACCGGGTTTCCACTTGGGCGCTTGAAGTGCGGCGCGATGGCAAGTAGCCTTAAGCATGACTCGACTTTTGCGTCGTGCTCCGTATGCAGCTGTGCGCCGTGGTGCCTCGTCAGTGGTGGGATTTCTGGGGCTGTTTGGCATCCTTGCCCCGGCCTGCGAGACCGACCTCGGAGAGCGCACGCCGGCCAGCAGCGGCACCTTCGGAGCCATCGTGTTCCGCGAGGCCTGCCAGCGCGTCACCTACTCGGCAGAGCTCTCGGCCCAGCAGAGCATCGACGTAAGCGGCGCCCGGGGCTTCGCGCTGTGCAGCGGCGCGGCGGCGCCGCCGGATGCCTCGCCGGTGGTCAAGGCGCTGTTCATGGAGCGCGCCGACATCATCGCCGGGGTCGACAGCGGGGTGCCGGTGCCGCTGCAGGACCCGCTGAACACGTACCTGCTCGCCCTGCAGCCGCTGCAGGACGACGGCACCCTGAGCACGCTGCTGCAGCGCACCGGCCAGAGCCTGCAGCAGCTGGCGGCCGACGACGGTGCCATGGCCGGCCTCGCCAAGCTGAGCCACCTGGGCGGCATCCGCCCTCGACAGACGAGCGGCGGCCTTTTGCGGGCGCTCGCCGCGGTCCCTTCGCTGGACGACTTCGTCGGCGCGGCGCTGCCGCTGCTCGATCAGGGGGGCATCGCGGCGCCCGACTTCCAGGCCCTGCTCACCGCGACCGCCTTCGAGCTGCGGCACCTCGAGCGCAGCACCGAGCCGGCGACGAGCCCCGAGCGTAGCGCTGCCCTGCTGCGCGACCTCTTGATCGCCACCCGGCCCGAGCTCAAGACCGGCCAGAGCCTGCTTTTCACCCTGCGCGACCCGCGCGGGCTGCCGCTGCTGGACGAGGTGTCCGCGCCGTTCGTCAAGGAGGCGAGCACCGGCCTGGCCATGGCCAGCCCCACCGGCTACTTCCTCGACGCCGCCGGCCGGCCGCTGCCCTATGTCGCGCCGCTGCCCGAGCCCGGCGTGGCCGCCAGCGGGGCGCGCGACGCCCAGGGGCGGGCGCTGCGCG
>DAOMZC010001493.1:0-1615 GCA_035437965.1 Pseudomonadota bacterium | reverse complement strand
TCGACAGCAACGGAGGCCCCGTCGAGGATGCTTATCAATCGTTCCCTATGCCGAGGGAGTCAACGGGGAACCGTCCGGTGAAGGCCAGGGCAGGAGCAGCGACCAGGAGCAGCCCGGGCCCTATGCAGTCGTGGGTGCCAGGGGGCCGGTCCGCACCGCTGGAGGCGGTCAAACAGGTCGGACGAACCCTGGGCGCCGGAGAACGCTCTTTATAACCCCATCGAGAAAACCGCTGGTCGATGGGCCGAGTCAGTGAGGCTCATACTGGAGCTCATTAGTACTTCCTATAGTCAGACCCTGCGCATGAAGCTCGGGCAAGTGGAGGACTACTTCGGACGCGTCGCTGACGCGTTGAAATATTATCATGGAGCAGGAGCGCTTGGCAGCTGGACGAGCTCGACGCGCCGGTTGCGGGCGCGACCCTCCGGCGTGCGGTTGCTGGCCACGGGCACGGACCCGCCAAAGCCGTGGGCGACCAGTCGAGCGCGAGCGACGCCGTGGGCTACCAACCAGACGATGATCGCCTCGGCCTGGTCTTGCGGCAAGCTGTGGCCCCAGATGTCGCGGAAGCTGTCATCAGTGTGGACCTGGATCGCGAGCTTGAGCGTGGGAGTATCTTGCAGAAGACTGAGGATCTGCCGGAGGACGGGCTCGGCCTCGGGGAGTCGCAGGTAGTCTTTATTCAGCTCGAAGAGGATGCCATAGACCGTGACCCGGCCCTTCCGGGCGAGCTCTGCGCGCAGGGAGGCAGCCTGGAGGTGAGCGGCGGGCTCCCAGAGGGTGAGGTGCAGCCCCTGCGGATCCGCGTGCAGCTTGAGCCAGAGAGCGCGGCCGCGCTGGGTGTACCGCGCAATGGCGTCTGCTGGGGCGCCGGGCACGGCGTCGAGCTTCCAGCCAGCCTGGACCAGGGCCCGGCGATACGCGCTGGTGACCTGGCGCGCTGGGGGGCGGATCCGACCGCCGTATACATAGTCGAGGCGGAGCAGCGGCGGCCCGATGTAGGCCAGGCGCAGAGCGGGGGGCAGCGGCTCTACAGCATCTGCCTCCAGGCGCCAGTGCTCGACGCGCATGTCGGGTAGAGGTTGGACATAGGGGAGGGGCTGGTTCAGCGTCAGCGCCTCGATGACCTCCCCAGGGGCAGGAAAGGAAGGGAGGGCGAGAGGTGGGGCCGGCGGCGCCATGGCCGCTGGCGGGGCTCGCGTTGTGCACAGGAACGCCCAGAGAAACAGCGAGGTTAGAGAGCGCGGGCATCGCATGGAGCAGGAGCCTTGCCGTGGGGGCGGGTGACAGCTGCGGGGCCTGAGCGGGCTGGCCGCTCAAGCCCCGCAGGACTTCGCTAGTAGCGGTAGCCGTAGTGGCCGTGCTCGCGGCGCCACTCGTGGCGGCGCCAGTCGACTCCCCGGTACACGGGGCGGTACACAGGGGGCGCGACGTAGACCGGACCGCGGTAAACCGGACTGCCATAGACCGGGCCGCGGTGGATGCCACCGCCGTAGACCGGTCCGTGGTGGGGCCTGCCGCCGCCCCACCCACGAGCTTCCGCGGGGGCTGCGATTCCGAGCAGCAGGGCACCAGCAAGACCGACGGCGGCGAGCAGCTTCTGGGTCAACATGGG
>DAOMZC010001492.1:0-1620 GCA_035437965.1 Pseudomonadota bacterium | reverse complement strand
ACCGCGCCGGCCACGTGCGGCGCCGCCTGCGAGGTGCCGCGCAGCACCGCGTGCAGGCCGTCGTCGGCGATCAGCGTCCCCGGATCGTCCTCGATATGAAACGCCGAGCGCGGGTCGGTGGGCGGCGCCGTGGCGGCGAGCGTCGAGACCACGAACTCCCCCGGCGCCAGCACATCGGGAGCAAACCGCCCATCGATGGTCGGCCCGCCGGCCGAGAACGGCGCCGTACGCGCGATCTCGCGGCTGATGCTCTCCTGCTTGCCGTCGGCGCGCCGCCAGTCGAGGCGACTGCGCAGCGCCCCCACGGAGATGACGCCGGGCCCGCTGGCCGGGATCTCGATGAAGCTGTCCGGGTCCAGGTGGCCGCGCAGCGACACCGAGTTATCCTCCAGCGGCTCGACGAGCCACGCGTCGTAGCGCAGGGTGCGGCCGCGCAGGCGCAGGATCCAGTCGCCGGCGCGGATGCCCGGCTGGCCCATCGCCTGGGTGATCAGCACCACCACGCCGCGCCGCCCGGTCATCGCCACGTCGCTGTTGTCGATGATCGCCGTGCCGTCGTCGTCGAACTGACCCTGCAGCGCCTCGCCGACCCCGACCTTGAGGACCTTGCCGCCGGGGGCCTTGAGCTCCATCGTCACCTCGCCGGCCTCGCCGGTGTGCGGGGCGGCGCTGTCGTAATAGACCTCCAGGCGGACGCTGCTCTGGTTGCTCGGGCCCGAGCTCTGGTGGGGGTCTGCCGGCACGAGGTGGATGGGGATCTCGTGCAGCCCGTTCAGCAGGGTCGAGCTGGCGTGGCCGTCGACCTCGCCCGAGTTCCCGGCGGCGACCACGATGATGCGGCCGGGCTGGTCGCCGGCGAGCTCGGAGAGGGCCGCCTCGAGCAGGCTTGAGCCGTCGTGCAGCCCGCCGGGCGAGCCGAGGCTGAGGTTCATCACCAGGGGCAGCTTGGCGTCGGCGGCGCGGTCCATGCAGAAGCGCACGCCGGTCAGCAGGTCGCTGTCGCCGAAGGTGACATCGTCGCGGGTGCCCTTGACGAAGCACAGCGCGGCCTGGGCGGCGATGCCGACATAGCGGCCGGCGGGCCGGCCGAGCCCCGTGGCGAGGCCGCTGCTCGCCGCGATCCCGGCCACGTGCGAGCCGTGGCCGATGAAGTCGCTCTGCGTGATGAGCAGCGGCGGTAGCATGCCCTTGGCCTCGGCGGTCAGCACCGCGTCGAGGTCGGACGCCGTGTAGACCGCCATGCCGTCGTAGGCGGGCAGCTCGGGGTGCAGGGTGCCGCGGGCGGCGCCGGCATCCAGCAGGAAGTCGATCCGGCTCGAGCCGTCGACATGGCGGAAGTCGGCGTGGCGGAAATCGATGCCGGTGTCGACGAAGCCGAGCATCACCCCGCGGCCGGCGATCCCCGCCTGGTTGAGCTCCTGAGCACCGATGATCGCCCGCGAGCGGTCAAGCCGCGGCCGCAGCCGGTGCTCACCATCGACGGCCAGCACCCCGGGCAGGGTCAAAAGCCGCGCCAGCTCGTCCGGCGCGGCGGTCACCCGGGCGATGGTGGTCGACAGCGCCGCGGCGCGCAGCCCCGCCCGCTGCAGGGCCGCCGCGCCGCCGACGTGACGGACCAGG
>DAOMZC010001491.1:0-1621 GCA_035437965.1 Pseudomonadota bacterium | reverse complement strand
GCAGCGCCGAGCAGAAGGCGCGCAGCGAGCAGCAGCAGAAAAACCACGACCGCCTGACCGCCGAGTGCGCGAAGCTCGAGGCCCTGATCGCCGAGGAGAACCTGACGCTGAAGAAGGCGGATCAGGCGCTCAAGGCGGCCCACGACGTGGTCGTCGCCTGTAACCCCCTGCCGCGCGAGCACGCCGGCCGCCTGCGCGAGCGCTACGACGCGGCGCGCGCCAAGCTGGTCATCCGCGTCCACGAGCTGCGCGAGGGGGAGGACTGGAAGCGCTTCGCCCAGGTGCCCAAGCTCCAGGCGCTGTGCGAGAAGGCCGAGCTCCTGCTGAGCGCCTGCGGCCAGGAGGGCGTCGACATCAAGGACGTCGCCGGCTACCTCAAGGAGCTGCAGGCCGAGTGGAAGACCGTCGGGCCGGCCCCCAAGGAAAAGTCCGAGCAGCTGTGGCAGCGCTTCAAGCTGGCCACCGATCAGGTCTACGAGAAGACGCGCGCCGCCTCGGATGAGGAGCGGGCGCAGAACCTGAAGAAGAAGGAAGAGCTGTGCGCCCAGGCCGAGAGCCTGGCCCAGGGCCTGGACCAGATCACCGACTGGAAGGCGGCGGCCGAGACGGTCAAGCGGCTGCAGGCGGAGTGGAAGGCGACCGGCCCGGCGGCTTCGGCGGCGCGCGAGCAGGTCGAGGCGCTGTGGCAGCGCTTCAAGGCCGGCTGCGACGCGTTCTTCGAGAAGCGCAAGGGCAAGTTCGCCGAGGCGCAGGAGGACCGGGCGGAGAACCAGCGCAAGAAGGAGGAGCTGTGCATCCGGGTCGAGCGGCTGCGCAGCTCCAGCGACTGGAAGGCGACCTCGGAGCTCATCAAGGGCTACCAGGCCGAGTGGAAGGCCCTGGGCCCGGCGCCCAAGGAGGTCAACGAAGAGCTGTGGCAGCGCTTCCGCGCCGCCTGCGACGCGTTCTTCGACAAGCGCAAGGCGGCGTTCGACAAGCTCGACGAGGAGCGCCTGGTCAACCAGAAGAAGAAAGAGGCGCTGTGCGAGAAGGCCGAGGAGCTGGCCAAGCGCGACGAGGTCGAGCCCGACGACGCCGAGGCCGAGTGCAAGCAGCTGCAGCAGGAGTGGCGGCACATCGGCCCGGCGCCCAAGGAGCAGGCCGAGGCGCTGTGGCAGCGCTTCCGCGCCGCCTGCGATCAGGTCTTCCACCGCGGCCGCGCGGCGGTCGAGATCCCGTCCGAGCTGGCGCTTAACGACGGGGCCAAGTTCGCCAACAAGCTGCCGCTGTCGGGGCTGCTCGAAAAGATGCAGTCGTCTGCCGCCGACAAGCCGGCCCGGCCGGAGAAGGCGGCCCAGCCGGCGAAGGTGGCAGCGCCCCCGCCGGTGGTCGAGCAAGAGGCCTCGGAAGTGTCGCCGAGCTCGGTGTCCGGCTCGTGGGAGAGCGCCGCCAACGAGGGCTGGGAGGACATCGACCAGATCATCAGCTCGGGCCAGACGCCGCAGCCTGACAGCGAGGTCAAGAAGTAGTCCCGCCTGAGAGTCTCCCCGGCGGAGCGCCGCCGGGGTCCGCCGCGTGCTGCTGTCACTTAGTACAGCGCCCCGCAAATGCGTGACCACCCCATTGTAGACGGTAAAAAGCG
>DAOMZC010001490.1:0-1622 GCA_035437965.1 Pseudomonadota bacterium | reverse complement strand
AGCTCATCTACCGCTACGGCGACATGACCGGCCCGCCGCCCTATCGCTTCATCGGCTTCCGCACCCACTTCATCCCGATCGGCACCGACTACGACGGCAAGACCCTGGCCCTGCGCATCTACTCCGACCTGCGCAACATCGGCCCCTTCGGCGAGCCGCGCCTGGGCGAGCGGGCGCAGATCACCACAGATCTGTTCCTGGAAGATCAGAGCCGCGTGGTGGTCGCCGGGTTCCTCAGCATGGTCGGCCTGCTGGTGCTCGGCCTGTACTTGTTGCGGCGCGAGGAGCGCGCCCACCTTATGTACGGCGGCTTCGCGATCACCATCGGCGTCTACTTCTTGACCCAGCTGCAGGTGCGGTCGCTCATCCTGCCGTGGCCGCTGTTCTGGGTGCACGTCGAGCTCGGGTCTTTGTACCTGGGCTTTTACTTCCTGTGCGGCTTCATCGAGCAGATCTTCGGGCGCGGCCCGCTGGGCCTTGTGCGGGTGCTGCGCCTGTTTCACCTGAGCTACCTGCTGGGCGCCGCGCTGATCGTCGCGCTGCGGCTCGTGCCGCTGTGGCAGACCCTTGTGCCGTTCCAGCTGGTGCTGGGCTTTGATGCCCTGTTCCTCACGCTGGTCATCCTGAACGCGGCGGCGCGCGGCAACCTCGAGGCGCGCATCTTCGCCATCGGCTTCGTCATCGCCGCCGGCATCTCCCTGTACGACCTCTTGGCCGCCTTCCGCATCATCCCGCGCACCCGGCTTACTGTCAGCCACTACGGCACCGGCGCCTTCACGCTGTCGCTGGCGGCGATCCTGGCGCGGCGCTTCGTGCTCGTCCACCGGCGGCTGCGCGACTACACCTCGGTGCTCCAGCTGAGCCTTGCCTCGGTCAGCGTGCTGGATCCCGAGGAGCGGACGCAGGTGGCGCTGGATGATCTGGTGCGGCTTTTGGGGGCGCGGCGGGCGCTCCTGTTTCTGACCCGGCCGCCCGGCAATGATCTGGTGTTCAGCGCCGGCCGCGATTTCCAGCAGCGGACGGTGCCGAGCGCCGACGGGGTCGACATGCAGATGGTCGAGCAGGCGGCGGCCCGCAAGAAGCCGGTGAGCCAGCAGCTGGCGACGGTCTCGACAAGCTTCCTGCAGCGCGACGCGAGCACCCTGATGGCGGCGCCGCTTCTGGCCCGCGAGCAGCTGCTGGGGGTGATCTACCTGGAGTGCCGCAGCGGCCGCCGCGGCTTCCGCGAAGATGACCGCGACATCCTGCTCGGGCTGGCCAACCAGGTGGCGATCGCCATCGTCGCCTCGCGGGCGATGCGGCTGGAGCTGGAGAGTGCCCTGACCCGCCAGCGCTTCGAGGAGCAGCGCTCGCTGCTCGATGCCGCGGTGCGCATGGCGTCGGGAGATCTCGGCTCGCCGATCAAGGTCCCCGAAGGGAGCGGCTACCAGCACCTGGCGGCGGCGCTGGAGTCAATGCGCCGCGACCTGTGGGCCAAGCTGGCGATGCTCGAGACGCGCACGAGCGAGATCCAGTCGCTAAACGAGGAGCTCCGGCGCCAGATCGAGCAGCGCTCGCGGCGCCTGATGTCGACCATCATGCAGCGGCAGGGCGGCAAGGCCCCGGCGATGCAGCCGCTGGAG
>DAOMZC010001489.1:0-1634 GCA_035437965.1 Pseudomonadota bacterium | reverse complement strand
AGGCTTGGCGGCGACGGGAGCCGGGCTACGCGGCGCGGAGGACGGGCGGCGATCCGAGATCGGAGCGGCGGCCGGCGCAGCGGCTCCGGCGGCCGGGCGCCCGCGCACCAGGCCGTTGACCTTGTCGATGATCGACTGGGTGTCGAACGGCTTGACGAGGAAGGCATCCACCCCGCTGCGCTGGCCGCGCGCCTCGTCGTAAGGGTTGAAGTTTCCGGTCAGCAGCAGCACCGGGACATCTTTTGTCGTGGACTCCGCCTTGACCGCCGCCGCCAGGTCATAACCGGACTTCCCCGTGAGGCCGGCATCAGCGACTACGATGTCCGGCCGGGCCTCCTTGAGCCGACTGAGCGCTTCGTCCGCACTGGTGGCCGATCGAATCTCGTAGTCCTCTCGCGCAAAGGCGATCTGGACCACCTTCTGCATGGTCACGCTGTCCTCGACGAGCAGGATTTGCTTGGGCATCTGGTACCTTTTCTCCCTGGTCTCCCTAGCTCAGGCTGGGGCGGCTCTGGGCCCGCTTCGACGGTTGTGGACCGCGCCTGGGCGAGGCTCCGCGCTGCAATTGTAAGAAGTCCGCTATGATTGAGTACCACGCATCGCGCCTTCCCGTCAAACCTCGTCTTTGAGAGCGGTTTTACGGGTCACGGACGAAATCGGCTCGGAAGCTCGCGGAGAAACCTGAGGAGAATCCGCAGCCGTGGCCGGGCCGCTTTGCAGGCTTTTCGATTGGGCCGGCGCCCGGAGGTTTGACCGCCGGGCCGCTGCCCGCAGCGCTTCTTCGACAAGCGGCGCCTCATATTTGAGGAACGCCTCGATCGGCAGCCGCAGGCGGGGGTCGGCCAGGTAGTGGGCGCTGTAGGTGTAGCTCGGGGTAAAGCCCCGGACGAGCTTCTGGTCGCCGCCGTGGCCCGGCTCGAACGCCTGGAGGCCGGCTTGAATGCAGCGCTCGACCGCGTGGTAGTAGCAGACCTCGAAGTGCAGAAACGACACCGGCGCGGCGCCCGCTTCGTTATCGGGGTCGTAGCTCGGGCCAGGGTCGGCGGCGACCTTGGTGGCGGCGCTCGAGTCGGGGTCGGCTCCGGTAGTGGCGCCCACGTCCCGGCGTCCCCAGTAGCGCCCATAGAGCCGCCGATCGCCGCGCAAGTTCCACGCCCCACCGAGCACCTGGCCGTGCCGGTCGCGGGCCAGCACGAGCTCCAGCCGCTCCCCCAGCCGCTCGGCGCAGAGCCGAAAGAAGCGCCGGTTTAGAAACGGCGGCCCGCCGGTATAGCGCTGCGAGGTCGCGACGTACATGTCGAAGACCTGATCGAGCTCGGCGGCAGTAAACCCCAGCGCCCGCCCCAGGCCGCTGTGGGTCCGCACGGTGATCCCGGCGGCGGCGAGCTCGCGGCGCTCGCGGCGGATCGCGCTGCGCCGATGGCTGCGCAGCCGCGCCAGGAAATCGTCGAAGGTCCGGTAGCCCTCGTTGAGGAAGTGGTACTGCTCCTGCTGACGGAGCAAGAAGCCCGCCGCCGGCATGGCTGCGGTCTCGGGCGGCAGCGTGGCCGGCGCCGCGGTGGCGAGCGGTCCATCGGCAGCGCCACCAGCGCTGGCGCCGCGCGGGAAGCCCGGCCCGCGCGGGAACAGCACGT
>DAOMZC010001488.1:0-1637 GCA_035437965.1 Pseudomonadota bacterium | reverse complement strand
GGCGGGTGCTGCTGCTTGGGGACAACGCGACGGGGAAGACGGCGCTGCTCAAGGGGCTGGGGCTCTTGCGGACGCTGGTGCTTGCCGGCACCCGGCCGGGGCAGCCGCTGCCGCTTGCGCCTTGTCGGCTGCTGCCGGGCGAGCAGCCGACCCACCTGGAGCTCGAGGTCCTGCACGGCGGCGCCCTGTGGACCTACAGCCTGACCGCCAGCCGCGAGCTGATCGAGGCCGAGAGCCTGCGGGTGGGCAGCGGGGCGGCGGCGGTGGTGATGTTCAGCCGGCAGCGCCCGAGCGCGCTCATCCCGAGCACCACCATCAAGCTCGGTGAGGGGGTGGCCGGCGAGCGCGAGCGCCTGCAGCTGGTCGCCGGCGGCACGCGCGCCGAGCAGCCGTTTTTGGGCGAGGCGCTGCGTCGCGGGTCGGTGGCGCTGCAGCCGCTCGGCGGCTGGCTGCGCGAGCAGCTGCAGCTCGTCCGCGCCGAGGCCAAGATCGCGGCGCTGGCGGCGCGCTGCGCCCGCGAGCCCGACTTCGCGCGCTTCCTCGGCGAGCTGCTCGCCGCCGCGGGCACCGGGATCAGCGAGGTCGCGACCACCCATAGGCGGGTCGACCCGGACTACTTCGAGACCGCCGAGGAGAAGCAGCAGGTGCTGGCGGCGCTTACCGGCTACGCCGACGGCTTCGTGCAGACCGAAGACGGCGAGATCATCGCCGAGCGGGACGGCCGCTTCGTCGATCTGTATCAGGTCGGGCTGCGGGTGCTGCAGCGCGGGGCGGCCGGCGCGCCGGTCGAGCTGCCGCTGGCCGAGCTCTCGGACGGGGTGCTGCGGCTGCTCCATCTGGCGCCGGTGCTTTACCGCGGCGGCGGCGCCGCCGCCCCGGTCTTCTTCGTCGACGAGCTCGATCGCAGCCTGCACCCCCGGGTGACGCGCCAGCTGCTTGCCCAGTTTGCCCAGTCTTCTGAGTCCGCCGAGCCCGCCGCTGCCGACCCCGGGGGCGCGCAGCTCATCGCCACCACCCACGATGCGGCGCTGCTTACGGCGGTCTCCCCGGCCGAGGTGCGGGTTCTGGCGCGCGCTACCCCCGGCCCCGACCGGGCCGCGCCGGTCCCCGTCCGCCTCGGCCCTCCTCCCGCCGACCTGGGCAGCGAAGAGCTGGCACGCCGCTTCGTCGCCGGCACCCTGACCCCCGCCGATCCGGCCGACCCATCCAGCTGATCCGCAGCCGCCAAGATCCGCGCCCGGCGGTTTTGGACCGTGGTAGCCTGAAGCACGATGGCCACCCTGATCCTCTCCTACCCTGGGGCTGACTTTAGACCCGACGGCGCGGCGGGGGAGGGGGCCGCTGCTTCCGGCTCGCTGCCCGAGCGGCGGGGGCTCGCCTATGAAGCCCTGGGTCAGTGGCTGCAGCTCTGCGATCACATCACCCGCGCCGGGGGCCGCATCCTGGTCCTGGACCCGCTGGCGCGCGCCGCGCCGAGCCCGGGGACCCCAGCCGCCCCGGCGCGGCCCGCGATCGAGCCCGTGTACGCCGGGAGCCTGGGCGCCGCGTTTCTGACCCCGGGGACCCTGAACACGCCGATCTTCCTGCGCGGCTGCGGGGACGCGGGCGGCCGGGCCGGCGAAGGTGCCGGCGAAGGT
>DAOMZC010001487.1:0-1639 GCA_035437965.1 Pseudomonadota bacterium | reverse complement strand
GCCGCCGCGCCAGGCCCCGACTCCACGGTGACGCCGACGCTGGCGGCCCAGCTGCCCTCCCCCGGCGCCACCGGTGCCCCCGCCGCCGATCCGACCCAGAAGAACGGCCGCGAGCCCGGAGAAGTCCCAGCCACCGACGAGCCCACGATCTCCCTGTCGCTGCAGGAGCTGATCGAGCGCATCCCCAAAGAGCCCGGCGTCTACCTGATGAAGGACAAGAAGGGCCGCATCATCTACGTCGGCAAGGCGGCCAACCTGCGCCAGCGGGTGCGCAGCTACTTCAACCGCTCGGGCGACAGCCGGGCGTTCGTGCGCCTGCTCAACCGCCTGCTCGGCGACATCGAGACCGTGGTGGTGAGCAACGAGAAGGAAGCGCTGCTGCTTGAGAACACCCTCATCAAGCAGCACAAGCCGCGCTTCAACGTCAAGCTCGTCGACGACAAGAGCTACCTGGTGCTGCGCCTCGACCCCAAGGCGCGCTACCCCCGGCTCGAGGTCACCCGCCGCATCCGCGACGACTCGGCGCGCTACTTCGGGCCCTATCACTCGGCGACCTCGTGCCGCCACACCCTGCGCGTGGTCAACCGCCACTTCAAGCTGCGCACCTGCACCGATCAGGTCCTGAGCAGCCGCAAGCGCCCGTGCCTGCAGTACCAGATCAAGCGCTGCGACGCCCCGTGCGTCTTCCCCGTCCCCCCCGAGCAGTACGCCGAGCAGGTCCGCGACGTGGCGCTGTTCCTCGATCGCAAGGACGACGTGCTGGTCGAGCGGCTGCGCGCCCGCATGCTCAAGGCGTCCGACGACCTGGAGTTCGAGACCGCCGGCGCGATCCGCGATCAGCTGCGCGCCCTCGAGCAGACGCTGCAGGAGCAGCACGCGGTGTCGGCGCAGTTCATCGACCAGGACGTCTTTGGCTACTACCGCGAGGGCGACGTGCTGGAGATCGCGGTGCTGTTCGTGCGCCAGGGGCGGCTCCTCGGGCGGCGCAGCTACCGCTTCACCGGGCAGGAGTTCCCCGACGAAGAGTCGATCTCGTCGTTCGTCGGCCTTTACTACGACCGCGGCGCCGTGATTCCCGACGAGGTGCTGCTGCCGGTGGCGATCGAGGATCTGGCCGCCAAGCAGGAGTGGCTGCGCGAGAAGGCGGTGAGCACGCCGAACCGGCCCGAGGGCGGGCGGCGCAAGGTGGTGGTGGTGTTCGCGCAGCGCGGGCCGCGCGGCAAGCTGGTCGAGCTGGCCAACAAGAACGCCGCCGTCAGCTACACCAGCCGCCGCGACAAGACGCGCGACACCGAGGAGGCGCTGGTCAAGCTGCAGAGCCGGCTCGGGCTCAAGCAGCTGCCGCGGCGCATCGAGTGCTTCGACATCTCGCACCTGCAGGGCAGCTTCACCGTCGCCTCGCGCGTGGTGTTCGTGGACGGCGAGCCGGCGCGCCACCTGTACCGCACGTTCCGGGTGCGCTCGGTGTTCAACGACGACTTTGCCGCCATGTACGAGGTCCTGTCGCGTCGCTTCCGCCGGGCGCTGGGAGTGGCGGCGGGGGCTCCGGCGGTCGCGCCGATGTCACCGTCGGGCGAGCGGGGGCTGGCCGCCGCGCTGACGCTGGATGAGGAGACGCGGCTGTCGCCGGCCCAGGTCG
>DAOMZC010001486.1:0-1641 GCA_035437965.1 Pseudomonadota bacterium | reverse complement strand
AGCGCCAGCAGCAGCGCTTCCTCGAGCGCTGGACCGAGGCGCTGGCCGCCAGCGGCGCGGCGCAGAACTTCAGCGCCGACAGCATGCGCGAGCGTGCGCTCAACGAGGCGGCGTCCTATGCGATCCGCATCGACGTGGCCGAGGAACTGGCGCGGCTGCACGCCCACCTGGACGAGATCGAACGCCTGCTGAAGGCCGGCGGCGAACTGGGCAAGCGGCTCGACTTCCTGATCCAGGAACTGCAGCGCGAAGCCAACACGCTGGGCTCGAAGTCCGCCGCGCTGGAGCTGACCAATGTCTCGGTGGAGATGAAGGTCCTGGTCGAGCAGATGCGCGAGCAGGTGCAGAACATCGAGTAGGGTTTCAGAGGGTCCACGGCGGTCCCCGGAATTCCGCTAACCTGTTGTGTCGTAAGGCATTTTTGTCCAGGACCCTCCCGGGGCGTTGCAGCGAAGCGCGCGCGACCTGTGGGGTTTATTGTGGGGTTCGGGGGGTCAATACGCGTTCTGCGACGACTTCCCGACCGCGAACCCGACAGCCCCAAGGAGCTCTGGGACATGTACACATCACGCGAAGCAAGACGGCCGGTGACCGATCGCGGGCTGAGGGCCTGGCTTGCAGCTGGCGCTGTTGATCGCGGTCTTGGCGAAGGCCTGACTTTCGTGGCAAGCGCAGCCTCCGCGCGAGCGGGCAAGGCCTCGTGGATCCTTCGCTTCAGACTGCTCGGCAAGTCGAAGGAGAAGGTGCTCGATCGCTACCTCGAGCTATCGCTCCGCGAGGCTCGTAGCTTGTCCGTCAGGACCGTTCGCAGATCGAGCGCGGCATCGACATCGCCGCCGCCAACCAAACGGAGAAGACGCTCCAGCTTCGCGCTGCGCGCTGCGGCGCCGGCCCTGGCAACGCCAGCGACGCACCGCGTCCTCATCGCGCCAGAAGCTCAGCGACAGGTAGTGTCCTGGGTGGGTCAGGCTCTCGAAGCGGTTTGACGATTCGAAGCCCAGCGGGTCAGGCGGGTGGTGCCACGACATCGCTACCGTCTACAGCGACCACGACGCGCTGCAGCGCGGGCGCAGCTTCAGGCCCGCGGTGGTGCTGCTCGACATCGGGCTGCCCGAGCTGACGGCTACGAAGTCCCGCGCCGCCTGCGCCGCATGCCCGAGCCGGACGGCGCGCGGCTGATTGCCGTCAGCGGCTACGGGCAGCAGGAAGATCGGCGGCGCACGCAGCAGGCGGGCTTCGACGCGCACCGGGTCAAGCCGGTCGGCGTGTCGTCGCCGATGCGCGCGACCTCCGGGGGTGGCCGGGGTCAGCGGTCATACCCGTGTGGTGGCGACATCAGTCGCCGCGAAAGCCGGTGGCCTTCACGACCGGCCCCCAACGCTTGATGTCTGCGGCGGTGCGCGCTTCGAGATCCGCAGGCGGGCCGCCCATGGGCTCCAGCGCGAGCTTGCCGAAGCGCTCCAGGACTTCCGGCTGCGTCAGCGCCTTGTTCAGCGCCGCGTTCAGAGTGCCGATGGCGGTTGTCGGGGTGCCCGCCGGCGCATACATGCCGAACCAGCCTTCGCCCACGAGATCGGTATAGCCGGCTTCGCGGAAGGTCGGCACCTCCGGCAGCGCCTTGCTGCGCTGCGCGCCGGACGT
>DAOMZC010001485.1:0-1642 GCA_035437965.1 Pseudomonadota bacterium | reverse complement strand
GCGGCCGAGCAGCCCGCTGGCGAACAGGCGGCTGCTGTCTTCCCACCGGCTCTGCGCCGCCGCCAGCAGGGCGCGCAGGTCGGCCAGTCCGCGGAGCGGAGCGGCCGGGTCGGGCAGGGTGAAGTCGAGCTCGGGCACCGTGGAGTAGAGCTGGCTGTACTGCAGGATCAGCTCGCCGAAGAAGTCCTCGAGCAGGGTGCGGTGGAGCAGCCGGTAGTCGGCCGGGTGCGGCACCACGAACACCGAGGCCAGGGCGTCGGCGACCAACACCAGCACGCCGCACTGCTGCTCGTGCAGCTCGAAGACCCGCAGCGCGTCGTCGAGCTGGCCGAGCAGGCGGCCGGGCACCACGGACTCGCTGCGCGGGTCCAGGCCGTGCCGCAGCGCTTGGCGGGAGTACTCGCTCCAGGCGATCTCGGGTCCGCCGAAGTGGAGCACCAGGAACCCCTCCATGGCCAGGTGCAGCGGCAGGAAGCGCAGCAAGCCGGGCGACTCGCGCTTGACCATCTTGTGGAAGAGGTGCACCGCCCAGGGGTCGGGCTTGCGCTGGCGCGGCTCGGGCGCGGCGTCGCGGGCAAGCTGGGTGCCGAACGCGCCGACCGGCGAGCCGTCCTCGCTGAACGACAGGACCAGACCGTGCGGCACGTAGGCCATGTAGTACGGCCCCGGCTCGCCCGGCTGGCCGTCGAGCGCGACGGCCGCGTGCGGTTGCGCGTAGCGGCGCAGGCCGAGCCGCAGATCGTCGCGCGCGACCTGCCGCAGGAGGGGGATGAGCCGCACCGCACCGTACTGCTGCGGCGGGGCCATGGTGAGGCCGGTGAGCTCCAGGGTTGTCGGCAGCGGCGCTTTCACTTGATCACACTCGGCGCGGTTTCTACGCGGTCGCCTGGTGAAACGGCGGGCTCCGCGTCAGCGCCGCTCATCGGCCCGGTGAGAATCGAAGCCGACGGGAGGGCGGCAGAGAGTTCGCCGTCGATCGCGCTCGGGGGGGCCGCGGGGTCGGTCGCGCCTGGAGAAGCCGCAGGGTCGCTCGCGCCTGGAGAAGCCGCGGGGTCGCTCGTGTCCAGGGACGCCGCAGGATCAAGCTCGTCCATGGACGCCCCGGGGTCGAGCGCGCCCGAAGCCACGGGGGCGGCGTGCAGGCGGCGCAGCAGCAGCGGGACGCGCGCGGCCAGGTAGGACTCCAGCTCGGCGAGCGGGGCGGCGCCGTCGGCGAAGCGTGCGAAGCCGATCCCGGTAAGGAGGTCTTCGGCGTCGCGCAGGCCGATGGTCGGCAAGGCGGCGCCGAGCCCGCGCGGGGCGAAACGCTCGGAGTCGAACACCGGGTTGACGTGGACAAACGACACTCGGCGCTGCGGATCGAGGTGGGCGCGATAGAGACGGACGAGCTCACTCGCCATCCCCGGCGGGTCGTTTTCATAGCCGTCCGAGACGATGATGACGAGCTCGGGGGCGTGACCCAGGGCGTCGAGCAGCGGCGCCGCGAGCCGGGTCGGGCCGCGCGGGCTGACCAGCAGCTCGGCGGCTCCGTCGGATGGTCCTTGCGGCTCGGGGAGCGGCGATGTCCACACCGCGGTGTACTGCCGGGACGCCGCCCGCAGCAGCTGGCTCACCGCCAGCGCCACCGCCAGCGGCCGGCGCC
>DAOMZC010001484.1:0-1642 GCA_035437965.1 Pseudomonadota bacterium | reverse complement strand
TTCAGTACCTGAATCGCCTCTGCGAACGCGCGCTCGGCTGGCGGCGAGCCACCGAAGCGAGTGCGGAGGACTCCGAGGCGCGCGCCCTTGAGCGCGCCCTGGCTACTCTCAATCGCTTTCCCATAGTCGACCGGCGGGTGCTTCCTGGCCTCGGCGTAGTTTGGGTCGTCGGGATCGGGCGCCGCCAGCACCGTGAGGAGCGCCGCGGCGTCGGCGACGGTACGAGTCATCGGCCCCGCGGTGTCCTGGCTGTGCGCGATCGGCACCACGCCGGCGCGGCTCACAAGTCCTACCGTCGGCTTCAGGCCCACCAGGCCCATCATCGAGCTCGGGCACAAGATCGACCCATCGGTCTCGGTACCCACGCCCACCTGCGCCATCTCGACAGCGACCGCGGCGCCGGTTCCCGACGACGAGCCGCACGGCGTGCGGTCGAGCGCGTAGGGGTTGCGCGTCTGACCGCCGATCGCGCTCCAGCCGCTCGACGAGGTAGTCGAGCGGAGATTGGCCCACTCGGAGAGGTTGGCCTTGCCGACGATAATCGCGCCGGCCTGGCGCAAGCGCGCGACCAGAAACGCGTCGCGCGGCGCCTGGACGCCCGCGAGCGCCAGCGACCCGGCGGTGGTCGCCATCGGGCCGCGCGTGGCGATGTTGTCTTTCAACAGGACGGTGACGCCGTGGAGAGGCCCGCGCCGCTTGGGCTCCTTGTCGAGCGCGTCGGCTTCGGCAAGCGCCTCGGGGTTGATCGCAATGACTGCATTCAGCCGATCATTGAGCTGCTTGATCTTGGCCATCGCCGCCTCGGTGGCGGTGCGAGCGGGGCCGGGCTTGGCGTGGGCAACCGAGGCCGTGATGAGGAACCAAGGCAGGGCAGCGCGTGCAATCGTCCAGTGCATTGCGCCATCCTATCCCAGGTCGGGAAGCACGCCTGGGCCACGGTCTACATCCGCCCAAAACGGCGAGGCCCGGCTGGCCTCACATAGATTACCCTGGGTAATATTCGTCAAAGCGCCCTTCGAGAAGCTGCTGCACCTGAGCCGGCCGCCAGTGTGCATGCCCTTTGGGAGTTCCTCCCTATAGCAGAAGAGGTGACTGCGTGCGCCCTCGCGATGCTGAGAAGAGCAGCCGACGGCTTCGGCTCCCGGCCCTGGTGTTGCCCAGCTGGCGGCGGCTCTGGCAGGATGGGAGAGCGCTCTGTATACCATCTCGCCCCGCCGCGGGACAGCAGCGGGACTCAGCCGACGGCGTGCTCGCTCGATCGATCGGCGCTTTTCGCAAAACTCGTCATTAGTGGGGGCCGGGTAGCGTACAAACAAGGCCATGCTCAGCCACGTTCGGATTGCCCCTAGCGAGGAGCACGAGCTAATCTTCCGCCTGGGCTACGATGCCTGGGGAGAAGACGCACCGATGGCGCAGTACCTGGCCAATTGCCGGGCCTCCCTCAAATACGCCCAAGGGCGCTGGCTGGTCCTGCAGGAGGGCGGTTCGCTGCGGAGCGCCCTCATCGTCTATCGGCTGGGGCCGGGCTGCGCAGGCTTGGGCTCGGTGGCCACCGCTCCGGACGCGCGCCGGCGTGGCGCCGCCTCGCGGCTGCTCGCCGGCGCGCTGACCTTGCTGGAGGCGGACGGTGACCATACTTTCT
>DAOMZC010001483.1:0-1646 GCA_035437965.1 Pseudomonadota bacterium | reverse complement strand
GCCCGGCCGCCGGTAAACGACGGCGACCCGCCACCGCGGCCGATCGAGCAGAGCTCGCCCAGCGCCGGCTCGACCCTGTGCGGCAGCGGGCGGCGAGCGGCGCTGCTCGGGGGCATCGGGCTCCTGGGCACGGCCGCCGGAGCGCTGTGGTGGCAGCAGCGCGGTCAGAAGCCCAAGGCCAAGCTGCCCGAGGGCGCCCCCGACGCCGGCGCGGGCCCGGTCATCAAGACCGGCGAGCCGCTGCACGTCGGCGTCATCAACTCGGTCTCGGGGACGCTGTCGATCAGCGCCCGCCCGGTCATCGACGCGACGCTGCTCGCGTTCAAGGAGGTCAACGACCGCGGCGGGGTCCTCGGCCGCCCGGTCGAGGTGACCGTCATCGACGCCAAGTCCGACAACGACACCATCGCCCCCGAGGTCGAGCGGCTGCTCGCCATGCACCGGGTGCTCACCGTCTTTGGCGGCTGGTCGCCGAGCAACCGCCGGACCCTCCGCCAGGTCATCGAGGACTACAACAGCCTGCTCATGTTCCCGGTGTGGGACGAGGGGCTGGAAGACTCGCGGCACGTCATCTACTGCGGCAGCACCCCCAACCAGCTGGTGCTGCCGGCCCTCCGCCACTGGGTGAGCGAGAAGGGCGCGCAGCGCATCTACTGCATCGGCACCGACGGGCTGTTCTCGCACATCTCGATTGAGCTCGTCGAAGACGAGCTTGTAAACCAGAAGGCCAAGGTCGTCGACTATCACTACGCGCTGTTCGGCGAGGACTCGTTCAAGGCGACGATCAAGAAGATCCACGCCGCCCGGCCCGACGTCATCTTCAACTTCCTCAACGGCGAGAGCAACCTCGACTTCTTCACCGAGCTGCGCGCCGCCGGCATCACCCCGAGCCACATCCCGACCGTCACGTTCAGCTTCGGCGAGTCCGAGCTGTCGCAGCTGGCCGGCGTCGACATGGTCGGCGACTACCTGGCGGGCAGCTACTTCCAGAGCATCCAGAGCCCGGCCAACCTGGCCTTCGTGCAGCGCTTCCGGCAGCAGTACGGCTCGTACCGCACCGTCGGGGCGGCGGTCGAGGCGGCCTACAACAGCGTCCACCTGTGGGCGCAGGCGGTCGCCGCCGCCGGGGTCGCCGACGTCGAGCGGATCCGCAACGCGCTCGCCGGCCAGAGCTTCGAGGGTCCCGGGGGGCTCATCCGCGTCGACCCGAGCAACCACCACTGCTTCAAGTCATTCCACCTGGCGCGCATCGAGAAGGCCGGCGGCGTGACCATCCAGCACAGCAGCCGGGAGCTCATCCGCCCCGAGCCGTTCCCGACCACCCGCACGCGGGCGCAGTGGGAGGCGCTGCTGGAGCACCTGCACAAGCTGTGGGACGGCAAGTGGCTCAACCCCAAGCGGCCCGAGCCGTTCAAGTAGGCCGCGTCGTCGCTGCTCGGCGGCGGAAGCCGGCTAGCGCCCGGCCTCGCGTTTGAGCTCGCCCGAGGCGTGCACCACCACCGGCTCCGGCACGAGCGCGATGAGGAGATCGAGGCGCAGGTCATGGGCGGTCGCGCACGACGACAGCTGGCCCAGTAGCTGTCCCAGCCGCTGATCGCCCGGCGCCTCCGCGGCCGGCGCGGCGCCGTCGGTCGTCCCGAGCAGGC
>DAOMZC010001482.1:0-1647 GCA_035437965.1 Pseudomonadota bacterium | reverse complement strand
TGGAGCAGCGGGGGGCGCGCTACAGCAAGGCGCCGCTGTGGAAAGCGCATGTGCAGGTCGATGACCGGCTGGTCACCGGGCAGAACCCGGCCTCGGCGGCGGGGGTCGGCGCAGCTGTCGCCACCCTGCTCACCGGGGGCTGAGCCGCGCTCTGGCGCATCCGCGCTCTGCCGGTGTAGGCTGATCGGCGATCGACCTTTGGTCACCTTGTCTGACGAAGGAGTGGAGCAACCATGAGCATCAAGGACAAACTGCCGGCTGGCACCGTGCTGGGCTTCGGGACGGCCCCACTTGGGAACATGTTCCGCAACATCCCCGAGGACGAAGCCGCTGCGACGGTGGACGCTGCCTGGCAACAAGGCATCCGCTACTTCGACACGGCGCCGTTTTATGGCGCGGGCCTGGCCGAGCTTCGCCTGGGCCAGATCCTGTCCAAGTACAAGCGCAGCGACTACGTCCTCAGCACCAAGGTCGGCCGCCTGATCCTCGACGAGACAGAGGACGTCAGCGCGCGCAACCAGGGCGAGAAGAGCGGCCTGTTCGAGCACGGGCGGCCCAACAAGGTGATAAACGACTACTCGGCGGATGCGACCCTGCGCTCGATCGAAGACAGCCTCAAGCGGCTCCGTACCGACCGCCTGGAGATCGTCTGGGTGCACGACATAGCGCAGGATTTCTACGGCGATGAGTGGCTCGGGCACTTCGAGGCGGCCCGCAAGGGCGCCTTCCGCGTGCTGGACCGCCTGCGCGATGAGGGCGTCATCAAGGCCTGGGGCCTGGGCGTCAATCGCGTCGAGCCGCTGGAGCTGACGCTGGACCTCAGCGAGCCGCGTCCGGACGGGTTCCTGCTCGCCGGCCGCTATACCCTGCTCGATCACGAGCGTGCCTTGCAGCGCCTGATGCCGGCTGCTGCCGCAAGACGGGTCGAGATCGTCGTCGGCGGGCCCTACAGCTCCGGCATCCTGGCCGGGGGGGCGCACTTCGAGTACCAGAAAGCCCCGCCCGAGATCGTGGCCAAAGTGGAACGTATCAAGGCGGTCGCGCAGCGCCACAACGTGAGTATCAAGGCGGCCGCGCTGCAGTTCGCGCTGGCCAACCCCGCCGTAGCCGCGGTGATCCCCGGCGCGAGCCGTCCCGAGCGCATCGCGGAAGACCTGGCCGCGGCCTCGGCCGTCATTCCATCCGGCTTCTGGCACGAGCTGCGCACGCAGGGCCTGGTGGTCGCCGATGCGCCGCTGCCTATCAACCGGTCTTGATGAATTCCGCCAGATCTTCCGGGATCTTCTCGGCAAGGACCCCGTCGGCTTTCTGGTTGCGAGCGATGGTCGCAGCCTCGGGTGAGCCGGACGCGATGACGACTCGCCGGAGACCGCGCTGCTTCAAGTGGGCGATCGTTTTGTCGATCGGCCACTTGGTCCCCTCAATGTTCAGGTCCACGAAGGCGAGCGCGAAGGACGCGCAGTCGAGGCCAGCCAGCTCGCAGGCCTCCATGGATGCGAACGTGCACAGCTCGTCGATACCCAGGCGCTGGCGTCTTTTGCGCCAGCCCCAGGCGATCATTTCATCATCATCGATGACCAGGACGCGCACCCCGGGCGAGGTCGCCGCCGGTGCCGGCGGTGTGGATGCGGTAACAATCGGGATCTG
>DAOMZC010001481.1:0-1651 GCA_035437965.1 Pseudomonadota bacterium | reverse complement strand
GCACAGGACCAGCGCCCACGCGCTGCGCGGCAGGAGCCGCGCCCCCAGGACGAGGAGCAGCAGCGCAGCGGCAAGCAACGCCAGTTGTTCACGATCGCTCATGATCCGGCACGCATGTTGGAAAAGGACGAAGGACTACAGACTTGGAGGGAAACGCCGCCGGGTCAACTTAAGCCGGGCGCGGCGCGGCTCAAGAAGACTGCTGCGCCGCCGCTGCCGCCGCGCGCTTGGCGGGTGCCAGCTTGAGATCCGAGGTCAGCCAGGCGCCGGTCGACTTGGCGGGCAGCCGGCGGAACGCCCGGACCGCGAGGTCGACATCGGCGGCGGCCTCGGCCACCGGCACGTAGGGCGGCGTCGCTACGCCGATGCGGAACACCCGCCCGTCGGCGTCGGCGATCCAGCGCGCCACGGTCTGGGTGGGCGCCCCGTTTATCACCATCTTGACCTGGACGGCCAGGCCGATCCGCTCGCCGCTGGCGGTTACGCCGGGGGAGGGCGGGGCGTCGAGCTGGAAGGGCTCGTGGCTCATCTCGATCTGCTGCGCTCCTTGCGCCTGCCACTCGCCGACCTGGCGCTGGATCAGCTTGAGCAGCTGCCCGCTGCGGTCCTCGGCGGCCAGGGAGACGCCGGCGATCTGGCGCACGTCCAGCATCTGCGGATCGTCGGCTGCCTCGAGGGTGACCCGCGACAGCACCGCCACCCCGGCGGGCAGCGGCAGCACGCCGGGCGGAATCGCGGCGTAGCCGGGCGGAACCTGGATGGTGCAGCCGACCTGGGGCAGCTCGACTTCGGCGCCGGGCTCGGGCAGCGGCGGCGGCGGCGCGGTCACCTTCAGCGCTTCGGCCGGCAGGGCGCGCAGCCAGGCGAAGGCGGCGCGCACGCAGGTCAGCGGATGGGTGGGGAACTGGGCGTCGAACTGCGGATCGTCGAAGTAGCCCTGCCCGAGGCGCTGGGCGAGCTTCTGCAGGCCCTCGCCGGGGTACTTCTGCATCGCCATGTTGAGCAGGTTCGTCTCGCGGTAGCCGGTCTCCTGGGTGTGCTGGAAGGCCGTGATGTCGATGACGCCGGTGGCCAGCGGGATCAGGATGTTGCCGACCACCGCCTCCATGAGCTGCTCGTGGGCGACGCGGCGGATGCAGAACAGCGCCGGTACGCCGCAGAAGTCGATGTACTCCACCGAGATGAGCGGCGAAAACGCCGGGTCGAGGGTGCGCGCCGGCGGCCGCTGGGCCCCCTTGGGCACCGGGACCTGATGGTAGTGCTGCTCGAAGCCAAAGCGCGCGTGGCGCAGGATATCGCGCCGCCGGACCTCGGCAGAGGTGGGGCGCAGGTCGGCCCGCCACGGCGCGTGCAGGATGTGCCAGCCCACGCGGTGGGCGCTGTCGACGAGGACGACGCGGCGGTCGGGCTCCTCTTGGCGCTTCCACGCATCGGGGACGGCGAGCTGGATTCCGGGGAGACCTTTTTTCAAATCGTCGATGAAGCCCATGGAGAGCTCACTTTACCACGAGCGCGGCGCGTTCCCGCGCGGCAAACGAGCGCTTTTGTCACAACCCGGACGCAGCCGCGCCGGCTTTTGTGGCACACTCTGCGGCTGGAACAGCGCCGATGCGCGTAGTGATGCTGGCGGGAAATCCGCCTACGTACGACG
>DAOMZC010001480.1:0-1653 GCA_035437965.1 Pseudomonadota bacterium | reverse complement strand
CGTGGCGCGTTCGCTGGCGACCACGCGCGCCCACCTCGAGGTGCGCGCGGCGGTGGTCGCCCGCACGCGCGCGGAGCTTCTGCCCCGGCTCGCAGCGCTCTGCGGAGTGGGGCCCGTGGCGAGCGCCCGGCCAGGCGAAGCAAGGCTGGCGCTGCTCTTCACCGGCCAGGGGAGCCAGCGGGCGGGGATGGGGCGTGAGCTGGCCACGAGCTTTCCCGCTTTTCGCGAAGCCCTGGACGAGGTGGTCGCCGGCTTCGCCGCCCATCTGCCCCGCTCCCTGCGCGAGGTGATGTTCGCGGAAGTAAGCTCCGATGCCGCGGCGCTGCTCGCCCAGACCGCCTTCACCCAGCCGGCGCTCTTCGCCCTTGAAGTGGCGCTCTATCGACTGGGAGAGAGCTTCGGACTCCGGCCCGAGCTGCTGCTCGGACACTCCATCGGCGAGCTCGCCGCCGCTTACGTGGCGGGGGTGTTCTCGCTCTCCGACGCCTGCGCCCTGGTGGCCGCGCGCGGACGCCTGATGCAAGACCTCCCGCCCGGCGGTGTCATGGTCTCGCTGGAAGCCTCCGAGGCCGAGCTCCTGCCGCTCCTTTTGGACCGAGCGGGCGAGCTAGATCTCGCCGCGCTCAACGGGCCTTGGTCCACCGTGATCTCCGGCGAGGAGGACGCGGTATTCGCCGTGGCGCGGGCGATGGAGGCCCGCGGGCGTAAGGCCACCCGCCTCGGCGTGAGCCACGCCTTCCACTCGCCGCGCATGGAGCCGATGCTGGCGGAGCTCCGAAGGCTCGCCTGCCGCCTGCGTTTCCGGCCCCCGCAGATCCAGATCGTGTCCAGTGTTACTGGCCGGCGCGCCAGTGCCGAGGAGCTGTGCTCGCCCGACTACTGGGTGAAGCAGGCGCGCCAGCCGGTGCGCTTCCTCGATGCGATGCGAGTCCTTGGGAGCGAAGGAATCACCACGTACCTGGAGCTCGGTCCGCAAGGGGTGCTCGCTGCCCTCGGCCAGGAATGCCTGTCCCAAGACGTTCGCGAGAGCGCCGCCTTCCTGCCTGCCCTCCGCAGGGATGGGAGCGAAGCTGCGGCGCTCGTCACGGCGATGGGCGGTCTCCACGTCCGCGGCCACGCGCTCGACTGGGCGGCGTACTTTGCGACCTCGGGTGCTCGTCGCGTCACGCTCCCCACTTATCCGTTTCAGCGGCAGCGCTACTGGCTCTCGGCGACGCCGCGCTCCAGCGCCCGCGCGGCAGAGGAGACCGCCGAGGCGATGCTCCGTCGGCTCCTTGGGCAGGGCGCCCTGTCCGCGGCGGCGCGCGCGGCGCTGCCCGAGATCCTGACGGCGCTGTCGACCGGACGCGACGCCGTGGCGCGAGCAGACGTCGCAGGGTGGTTTCATCAGCTGCAGTGGCGGCCGGTGAGCTTGGGCGTCGCGCACGGCGACGGGGAATGGCTCATCCTCGACGCGGGGGACGCGGGGGACGGGGGGGATGCCGCCGCCGTCGCAACGGCGCTCAGGCGCTGCGGCGGAACCGTCGCCACGCGCTCACTTACGGCGGACGCCGACCCCGCCGCTGGCGACGACCTGCTCTCGGGCGCGCTGCGCGGCGTGGTCTTCCTCGCGGGCTCCGGTGCTGGGGCCCCTGCGCGCTTCCTCAAGGTTCT
>DAOMZC010001479.1:0-1653 GCA_035437965.1 Pseudomonadota bacterium | reverse complement strand
ACCGTTCGAGCAAGCCGACGATCGCCTCGCTGCAGCCGGGCAGCACCGCCAGGGCGCTCGGGTTCTCGCCGGCGAGCTGGATGTAGCTCGGGGTGCCCGGGGTGGTCAGGCTCAGCGCCGCCAGGCGGCCCGGTCCCGCCGCGACATAGCTGCGCTTGCGATCCAGGTCCTGGAGCAGCACGTACAGCGTGTCGCCGCACCCGACCAGGCGATCGGCCTCGGGGTTGCCGTCGGTGTCGGCGGCGGTCTGGGCGAGCGCGATGAAGCGCGCGAGGCCCGCGGCGGGGGCGCTCAGGTCGATGACGCCGAGGGCCCGGCTGGCGGTGACCTGGGTGCTGCCCAGGCTGCCGTAGAGCGACACATAAGCGAGCTGGCGCGGCGCATCAATATAGATGTCGTGCGGGTTTGCCTGCGCGCCATCGACCATCCCGGCCTTGCTCACCGGCACGTCGAGCGGGTTCTTGAAGTCCTTGGTGGCGTCGTAGATGCGCAGGGCGCCGTGCGTCTGGTCAAGGACGTACAGCTTGCTGCCGAAGGCGCGGGCCACCGGCTGCGCGTCGACCACGTCGAGGTTCTTGCGCACCGCGCGGCTGCTCGGGTCGACGGTGCTCAGCGCCCCCGAGGCGAAGTCGGAGCCGACCACCGCCAGGAGCGGCTGGGCCAGAAGGTCGCTCGTCGGGGTCGGGGCCAGGTCGGGGCTGGTCGCCGCCGGCGGCTCGGTGCAGGCGACGGCGGAGGACAGGAGCGCCAGGGCGGCGCGCGAACACAGGGCTGCGGGGACGGGACGGGTCATGGGGACTCCTTACATGGGCTCTCTGCGACGACTTGGCAGAGTGCAGCCGGCCGACACCACGTCGACCGCTGCGGGGCTCACAGGCGGGCGCTCAGCGTGGCGTACAGGGCGCGGCCGGGGAGCGGGTAGTCGAAGTAGTCGGTCAGCGGCAGCGGCAGCGGGCCGCGCGGGGCGGCAAGCGGCAGCGTCGTGAGCGCCAGCCGGGTGTCGAGCAGGTTGCGCACCTCGACGGCAAGCTGGACGCGCAGCCGGCCGCGGGCGAAAAGGTACGGGCCGAGCTGCAGCCCCAGGGCGTGCAGGGTGCGCTGCGGCCGCGGCTGCAGGCTCGCCGGGTCCTGGTAGAGCTGCGCCGCGTGGTCAATCTCGTAGAACAGGCGCAGCGCGCGGTAGCCGCCCTCAAGCCGCAGGAACACCGTGTGCGGGGCGCGGCCGGGCAGCAGGTGGTCGCGGCGGTTCGCGTCGTCGGTCTGGTCGCGGGCATCGAGGAAGGTGTAGTTGAGCTGCGCCTGCAGCGCCTCACCCAGGCGCGCCCGCGCCTCGACCTCGACCCCGGCCGTGCGGGCGGCGCCGACGTTGCGCGCGTGCAGTGTCGGGCCGTCGCGAATGACATCGATCAGGTCGTCGATGAGGCGGTAGAAGCCGTGGGTGGACAGGGAAAGCGCGAGCCCGGCCTGCGGGGCGGTGGTCGCGGCGAAGCCGGCCTCCACGGTCCACGCCGACTCGGGGCGCAGGTCGAGGCTCGGGCGGAAGAAGGCGCGGTCGCCGAACAGCTCCAGGAAGGTCGGCAGGCGGACGAAGCGCCCGCCGCTGGCGCGCAGGAGCAGCCACGGCAGGACCTGCAGGCGCGCCGCCAGCCGCGG
>DAOMZC010001478.1:0-1656 GCA_035437965.1 Pseudomonadota bacterium | reverse complement strand
CGGGCGCCGCGGCGCTGGTCCCGGAGGCCGCCTCGGAAGCCGCGGCGCTCGGCCGGGTCGCCGCCTCGGGAGCTGCCGCGCCCGGCCGGGTCGCCGCCTTGGCGCGGCCCTTGGGAGTGACGGGCTCACTGGCTGCCCCAGCGGCGGGTGACTCCGCGCTTGCTGCAGCCTTCTTGATCCGCGGGGCCTTGGGCCGCGCCGCCGGCGCCGCTTCGGCAGCCGCACCTTCAGCGGGCGACTGTCTGACGGGAGCGCCGGCCGCTGGACCCTGCTCTGCCGTAGCCGCCTGGGCCGGCTGCGCGGTCCGCGCCGAGCGGGTCGAGCGCGCCGCGGTGGCGCGGACCGGACGGGTCACCGCCACCGGCGCGACGACCACCGGGGCCGCCACCGGGGCAGTCACCTCGGGCACGACCTCGGGCTCGGCGGCCGCGCACAGCGACAGCCGCACCCGCCCTTCGGCATCGATACTCTGGATCATCGCGATGTGCTCGCGGCCGGCCGGGAACAGCTTCTTGAGCTCACTGCCGCGCGGCACATTGAGCTCGGCGTTGGGAATCATCCCGCGCGGGTAGGTCGTCTCGATGACCCCGGGGACGAGCACCCGACATAGGACGCCGCTCGACTCGACACGCTCGATGCGGACCTTGACCCGGCTCTTGATAGGGAGGGTCGCCGCCACCGCCGCCTGGGCGGCCCGCGCCTCCTCGACCAGCGACAGCCCGATGCGCCGGCGATCGCGATCCAGGCTGATCACCGTCGAGGTAATCTCCTGTCCGAGGGCGAGAATCTCGCGCGGGTGGGTGATGTGCCGCTCCGCCATCGCCGAGATGTGGATGAGTCCCTCCACTCCCGGGGTGAGCTCGATGAAGGCCCCGAACGGCTCCAGCCGCACCACCCGCCCGCTCACCCGCTGCCCCTCGGTGAGGGTCGCCAGCAGCTCATCGAGCGGATCGGCCAGCAGGCCCTTGAGCGCAACGGCGATGCGCAGGTTGCCCTGAAAGCTGTGGTGCAGGTGGTCCTGGCCGGCGGGGACTTCCTCGATCCGCTGGACCTCGACCTCTACCCGCTGACCGATCTTGATCGAGTCCTCGGCGCGACCGGCGGTGCGGGCGGCGCTCTGCAGCTCGCTGACCGGCAGGCTGCCGTCGAGCCCACCGAGATCGACGAGCGCCGTCGGCTCCTGCATGGCGACGACCACCCCGGCAAAGCGCGCCCCCACCTGCAGCCGGGCGCGCGTCTGCTCGGACAGCGCCCGCTGCTCGACCTCGAGCACCGCACGCCGCGAGACCACGACGGTCCGCGACTCTTCATCAAACCGGATGACCCGCAGGGTCAGCGCCCGGCCAAGGTAAATCGAAGGGTCCTGGCAGTAGCGCAGCTCGATCTGCGACGCCGGCAGGAACGCCCGCACGCCGCCCAGGTCGATATCGAGCCCACCCTTGTTCACCCCGGTCACCAGCCCCTGCACCGGCGCCCCCTGCTGGTGGGCGAGGCGCAGCTGATCGTTGAGCCCCGCCCCGCGCTGCAGTCGCCCGCTGATGAGCAGCCCCCCCTCCTTGCCGCCCACCGAGATGACGTGCCCCTCGAGCTTGTCGCCGATGCGCACCGTAAGCTCGCCGTCTTCACCGCGCAGCTCGTCGAGCGAGATCATCGCCT
>DAOMZC010001477.1:0-1656 GCA_035437965.1 Pseudomonadota bacterium | reverse complement strand
GGCCGGGACCGGCGCGGGCGGCGGGCCGGGCGGGCTCGCGGGCGGCGCGGCGGCGGCGTCGGTCGGCTCGGGCGCTGGCTTTTTCAGCTTGGCCTGCTGCTGGCGATACTGGGTGACCGAGAAGCCCTTATTGAGCGCCTTGATGAGATCCTGGTCATCGGCCAGGTTGGTCTCCAGGTACCAGGTCAGGAACATCTCCTGCAGCTTGCGCGACAGCGTCTTTTCGCGCGACAGAAGGACGTTCTTGACCATCTGCATGGTGATCGACGAGGCCCCGAGGCGAAAGTAGCCGCGCTCGAGGTTGGACTGCAGGGCGCTGCGGAACTCGGGGGTGATAAAGCCGCGGTGGCGCAGAAAGCCGTTGTCCTCGGTGGTCATGATCGAGTTGATGAGGTACGGCGAGAGCTCTTCGTAGGGCACGAAGTCGGGGTTCTGGGGGCCGATGACGAAGCTCAGCTCGCGGCCCGGCTCGACCAGGACCGTGTGGGTGAAGCTGCCCAGGAAGCGCGCCGCCTCCATGTCGGGCGGGGCCTTGAGCACCCGGCAGCCGCCGATGCCGACCTGGCCGGAGACCTGCACCGGATCGTCCTTGGGGTCCTTGACCGGCGTCGCCGTCGCCAGCGCGCCGCGGCGGCCGCGCTTGGGGGGGAGGGGGGCGAGCGGCGGGGGCGGCGGCGTCGTCTCGGGAGTGCTCGGGGCGAGGGTGTCGGCGCCCCCGTCGTCGTCGTCGAGGTCGCGCGGGGGCGGCAGGCGCAGCAGCTTGGCGAAGTCGACGAACACCCGCACATCGGTCGAGAACGTCCCCGCCAGCTTGAACTCGCGGATGCGCGGCACGATCGGCTGCGGCATCGCCGCGAGCATCGCCTGGCAGTCGATCGGCGGCACCACGATGTGCAGGGCCACTGTCCGCCAGCGCTCGCGCCAGCCGGGCGGCGTCCCGGCGGGGTTTGGCGGCGCCAGGCTGCGCGGCTGGGCCTCGGCGTCGGCGTCGATGTCGACCTCGGCGCCGTTCCAGCGGATGGCGGCGCGGTCGAGCCGCAGCTTGCGCGTCTTTAGCTCCAGGCGGCCGTTGGCGGTGATGTTGAAGCCGAGGTCGCGCACCGGCTCGGCGACGAGCCGCGGGGAGAAGACGCTCAGCCCCGCCATCTGGAAGCTGCCGCCGAACGACAGCGCGCCCTGCCCGAACTTGAGCTCCAGGCTGGCGTCCACAGCAGTCTTGTCGGCATCGATGATCGGCGTATTTTTCAGGATCGGCTCCAGCTGCGAGAGCTGGAACCGCTCGGCGCGCAGCGACAGCTCGGCCTCGGCGCGGCTCCACGGCCCCTCGGTCGGCGGCTGCACCCAGCCGCGCGCCTGCCACAGCTCCTTGTCGACCCCGCCGTAGCCGCCGGCGAGCTCGATGACGGCGCGCGTGCCGGCGCTCGGGTCGGCCTTGATGGTGCCGCGGATGCCGGTCATCGCCAGGCGCTTCCACGGGGTGACGGCGCCGCCGCGCAGCTCGATTACGGGCAGGCCGACGGGCAGGAAGCGCTCGGGGCTGCGCCAGCGCAGGGTGACCTCGTCGGCGCTCGCCGTGGCCCCGGAGGCCGGTTCGACCGCGGCCTCGTGCAGGCTGACCTGGCAGTCGCCCTGGCGGCGCAGCGTCGCTTCCAGGGT
>DAOMZC010001476.1:0-1658 GCA_035437965.1 Pseudomonadota bacterium | reverse complement strand
CCGAGCGTGACATCCCGGGAGAACTTGCTCGTCGGTGAAGCACATATGTAGATGGGCTGCGGACATGTTGCGAACAGATTCGCGATGGTGCTTTCTGGGCAGGCGATTCGGCACCTGCTTGGGCCGAATGCGTAGGGCCTGCATAGCACAGATGTTCCAGTACTCGGCCGGAGGCTCGGGCCCGCAACGGCGGCTCGGTCGCGTGCCAGCGGTCCTGCCGAAAAGTCCGGTAGGAACGATGCTCCGCGCTACAATCGCTTCGTGGATGTTCCTGCAAACGGCCACGGGCATCGGGCCGCCTCCTTCACGACAATCACACTACCCTCGCCCGGTGGCGACCGTGCAGTGACCAGGCGATGAGAGCATTGATTGTCGGCGCTGGCGCCGTAGGCCAGGTCTTCGGGTACCATCTCCGCTGCGCAGGAGCAGAGGTGACGTTCTTCGTGCGCTCGCAGTACGCCGACGAGGCCAGGCGTGGCTTCGAGCTGGTTGCATTGCGCCGGGGGGCCCTGAAGTCGACCGCGCTGCGTGAATTCACAGTGGTGAGCAGCGCGCGCGACCTCGCGCCGCTCCGCTTCGATCAGGTGTACCTCACAGTCCCCGCGACCGGCCTTCTGGGCCCCTGGCTCGCGGAACTCGTCGAGGCGACGGGCGAAGCCACCGTCGTCGTCTTTCCCACGGGCACGGAGGACGTGGCGCTGCTGCGTGCCAGCGGCCTCCGCGACGAGCGCAGGGTGCAGGGGCTGCTATCACTGGTGAGCTACGCGGCGCCCCTGCCGGGCGAGACGCGCTTTTCGCGTCAGAGCACGGCCTATTGGTTTCCCCCCCTTTCACCGACGCTCTTTTCAGGGCCTGGCGAGCGCACCAGCGCTGTCATCACCGCGCTGCGACAGGGCGGCTTGCCGGCGCGGCACCATCGAGACGTGGTAGGTGCCAGCGCGTTCCCGACGGCAGCTTTTATGGTTTGGCTGCTCGCGCTGGAGTCGGCCGGCTGGTCCTTCAGCCGGCTCTTCGCCGGGGAAGCCCGAGACCGGGCGGCTCGCGGCGTGCGCGAGGCCATCGCAGTCCTCACGCACGAAGGCGCACGGCCACCGTTATACATGTTCGCGCTGAAGCACAGCGGCCTGCTGCGCTTCATCCTCCGGCTTGCGGCGTGGGTGGTCCCTTTCCCGCTCGAGCGCTACGTGCGCCAGCACTTCACCAAGGTAGGCGCACAAACCAGGCGCATCGTCGAGGGGATCGTCGCGCGCGGCGTACGCGCCGGCCTGCGCGTCGACGCACTGGTCCAGCTCACGGAGAAGCATCAGGCATGATCGAAGGAATCGGCGAAGCCATCATCGTCGCTGCATGCTCAGGTGCTGCGCGAGTTGTTCGCCCGGCGCGGCGGCTGAGCTACCGTGCCGCAGGGACTTGCGTATCAGGACGGATTCGGGCTCGGGGAGCGCGCCTTGCCGCGGCGAAGCTCCTCCAGGGCGCTCAGCCGCTGATCGGCGTGCTCGAGCACGCTCGCGACCTTGCCGCCGCATCCGGGACAGGTCTCTGCCACCGCCGAAATGAACTGCTGGCATGACGGCGTCGAGCAGCGCCCGCCGCGCGCCGTGCTCTTCACCACGAAGCGATTCCCGAGAAGCTTATCAGGTCCCGGTGCCAGGATAGTA
>DAOMZC010001475.1:0-1659 GCA_035437965.1 Pseudomonadota bacterium | reverse complement strand
CAGGTCCGGTTCTGCACCGCGACCTGCAGCGCCTGGAGGGCCCGCTCGACCTCTTCGTCCTGCGGCACCTTGTAGAACTTCAGCGAGCCCGCCAGCGCCCGCTGCAGGGTCAGGCTGTGGCGCAGGCCGTAGAAGAAGCCCGCGCTGCCGCACATGAGCAGCAAGAACAGGCCCGGCCAGATATAGCGGCCCACGGTCGACCGCGGCGGCGGCGCCGACACCGGCGCGGGCAGCGTGCGCGGCGCCGGCGTCACCGCCGAGGAGCGCGCCGGGGCGCTCTGCATCGACGGCGGTATCGACGGCGACGGCGACAGCGAAAGCGGCGGCGTGCGCAGGCCGCTGGAGTTCTCGTAGCGGGTCGACTGCACCGACGTGCTCGAGGCCACCGGCACCGCGCTGCTCGCGCTGGCGGCGGAGACCGGCGGGTAGCTCGTCCCCGAGTACAGGCCCGAGCTGCCGGCGCGCATCGCCTCCTCGGCCTCTTCCAGCGCCTGGTCGAGCAGCGCCGCGTTGGCGTAGCGCTCCTCGGGCTTTTTGCGCAGGAGGCGCATGACGATTTCCTGCACCACCTGCGGCACCGTCTCGGGCAGCGGCTTGGGCTCGCTGCCCAGGTGCGCGAACAGCACCTCGTGCGGGGTGCCGAGGAACGGCGCCTGCCCGGTGAGCAGCTCGTAGAACAGGATGCCCGCCGCGTACAGGTCGGTGCGGCCGTCGATCTTGGGGTTCTCGGTGACCTGCTCGGGCGCGATGTACTTGGGCGTGCCGACGAGGATGCCGGGGGCGGTCAGCGACTGCGCCTTGTTGCCGACCTGCTTGGCCATGCCAAAGTCGAGGACCTTGAGCACGATGCGGCCACCGGCCTGGTAGCGCAGGAGCTTCATGTTCTGCGGCTTGATGTCGCGGTGGACGACGCCCACCCGGTGCGCCTCTTCGAGCGCCGCGGCCAGCTGGCGCATGAGCGCCACCGCCCGCATCGGCTTCAGCTTGCCCTCCTGCTTGAGCACGTCCGAGAGGTCCGCCCCCTCGATGAGCTCCATCACCAGAAACGGCATGCCGTCCTGGATGCCGAAGTCGAACACCTGGCAGATCGCCGGGTGATTCAGCTGGCTCCACACTCGCGCTTCGCGCTTGAACCGCTCGACGGCGTCCGGCGTGTCGAACGTGTCCTTGCGCATCATCTTGATGGCGACGGGCTTGTCCATCGCCAGGTTGACGCCGCGAAAGACCACGCCCATGGCCCCTTCGCCCAGGATGCCATCGACGCGGTACTGCGCGTCGAGCGTCCGGCCGACCATGGAGGCAGCCCATCCCATCCGACTAGACATGTTCTTATTCCAACGTAGAGCGAAACGACCGGAGGCTTCAAGCCTTTCTTCCGCTCAAAATGCCGGCCGACTCGGCTCGCGCCGGTTTTTAGCTTGTAGGGGGATGCTCGTCGAAGTAGGCGCGGCGGCTCTCGCGGGAGATCTCGACCTCGATGTCGCCAGAATTCTCGGCCAGATTTTCGGGGCTCGCGGTGATGCGGGCCTGGCAGCCGAGCCTTGAGGTCGCGCGGACATCGAAGGCTTTGTCCAAAATGTCTTCTTCGCGATCTTTTTGTCGGCTCAGCGAGGCAGCACCTTTTTTGACGTAGACGTGGCAGGTCGAGCAGGCGCACAC
>DAOMZC010001474.1:0-1660 GCA_035437965.1 Pseudomonadota bacterium | reverse complement strand
GCAGCACGCCGGGCACGTTGCGGTGGACGTTGAGCAGCCGGTGGGTGCCCGGACAGGGCGGCAGCTCGACCTGGGGGAAGTTGACGGCGCCGGTGGTCGCGCCCTGGTTCATGAACTTGATGAGGCTGGTGGCGACCTCGCGGCCGATGTTGGCCTGCGCCTCTTGCGTCGAGCCGCCGATGTGGGGGGTGAGGATGACGTTGGCCAGGCCCTGCAGGGGGGTGATGAAGCCGTCGCTGTTCTCCTCGGGCTCTTCGGGGTAGACGTCGATCGCGGCCCCGGCCAGGTGGTGGCGCCCGAGCGCGGCGGCCAGGGCGGCGATGTCGACGACGGTGCCGCGGCTGGCGTTGAGCAGGTAGCTGCCGGGGCGCATGCGCGCAAGCTCCGCCTCTTTGATCATGAGGTGGGTCTGCGGCGTCGCCGGGACGTGCAGAGTGACATAATCCGAGCCGGCGAGCAGCTCGGCCAGCGAGTCGCACGGCCGGCAGTTGCCGATCGCCAGCTTGGCCGCGATGTCGTAGAACAGCACCCGCATGCCGAGCGCCTCGGCGAGCACCCCGACCTGCGAGCCGATGTGGCCGTAGCCGACGATGCCCAGGGTCTTGCCGCGCACCTCGTTGCAGCCGGCGGCGACCTTGCGGAACACGCCGGCGTGGAGCTCGCGGCTGCGATCGCCGAGCTGGCGCGACAGCACGATGATCTCGGCGATGATCATCTCGGCGACGCTGCGGGTGTTGGAAAACGGCGCGTTGAAGACCGGGACGCCCTGGCGGCCGGCGGCGGCGAGCTCGACCTGGTTGGTGCCGATGCAGAAGCAGCCGATGCCGAGGAGCTGCGGGGCGGCGCCGAGGAGGTCGGCGGTGAGGTGAGTCTTGCTGCGGATGCCGAGCAGGTGCACCGTGGACAGGCGCTGCCGCAGCTGCTCGGGCGGCAGCGACTTGGGCAGGTGCTCGACGTGGAAGCCCTCGCGGGTGAAGGCCTCGGTGGCGCTTGCGTGGATGTTTTCCAGTAAAAGTACGTTGATGGGCGCGCGCTGGCTGCGCGGCGGGGTCATCGCGGAAGGGGCACTTTTCTGCATGGCTCGCCGGTCGTCCTGGGTTTGGGTCGGGCTACGGTCGCGGTTCGCAGCGGCACGATAGCAGACTCGCGGGCGACCGCTCGCGCCGCCGGCTCCGGCTGGCGACCCGCCGCCGTCGCTCCGGCGGTAAATGCGGGCGCAAGCGCGGCAGAGTCGCAGGCCGCGCGACCAAGGACTTGGCCGTGGGGAAGGGAAATGGTTCTAAGGCCCAGAAACTCCGTGATTCCGGTTGCCATCTTTTCCCTAGTCAAATTATTGTCTTATCATGGCGGACCGTCCCTACCTTACAAGTGCCGAGGCAGCTACCTACTGCGGCTTCAAGACCATCGGCGGCATCCAGCAGGCGGTGCGCCGCGGCAAGCTCAAGCCAGCGGGTCGGCGCGGCGGGACCGGGACCTACGTCTTTGCCAAGGAAGACCTCGACGCATTTTTGACCGGCGGCTTGCAGCCGCACGAGCGCCTGTTCGTGCCGCCCGAGCTCAACGAGGCCGCCCGCCTGGTCGCCGCCCGTCCACCGGCCGCGCCTAGTCGCGCCCGCGCGCGCCCGCCTCGCCCTCGATCTCACCGAGCTGGCCCTCGATC
>DAOMZC010001473.1:0-1661 GCA_035437965.1 Pseudomonadota bacterium | reverse complement strand
CACCCCGATGTCGGTCGGGGCACCGCGGCGGCGGTTGACCAGCGTGGCCGGCGCCGCCCCATCTTCAAGGACCAGGCCGCGCGCCTTGACGCTCGCCGCGACCCGCAGGTCACCGCTGCCCTCGGGGTTGTCGAGCATCAGATCGGCCTCGAGCAGCGACTTCTGCACGGCGATGCCGGGGGCCGGCGGCAGGAAGCGGATGAGCGGCTCCAGCTGCAGCGGGCGCAGCTTCAGCTCGACGTGGCGCACGATCGACAGCGGCGCCGTCACCTTCAGATCGCTCGGCAGCGGGCCGACGGTCAGGCCGAAGTGGAAGTTCTGGCTGCTGCTGAGGATCGCCATATCGAGGGTGAGCGGGAAGCTCTGGAACAGCCGCGCGTTCTGCAGGGTAAAGTCGATCTGGTCGACCTTGATCGGTGAGGCCGCCCCGTACGGCGTCGAGAGGTCGTAGAAGCTGACCGCCCCGCCGCGCAGCGCCGCCCGGGTGATCGAGATGCCGGCCAGCTGGTCGATCTGCTCCTTGGTGAGGGGCTTACTCTCCTCGGGCTGATCGTCGAGCTTGTCGAGGATGTCCTCGTAGGACAGGTGGCCGTCGGCGCCGCGGATGACCTGGATCTTCAGATCGTCGACCTCGGCGGTGTCGACCTCCAGGCGGCGGCCGAAGGAGACCAGCGCCGGCCACACCGCCACCCGGGCGCGCACCGCGGCGATCTGCAAAAGCGGCTGCGCCGCGATCCCGGTCTGCCCGGGGGCCGCCTCGACGGCGATGTCGCTGACCTGCAGCGTGACCTTGGGCAGCAGCTTCAGCTTGGTGCGACCCACCCGCACCTTGCGCCCGATCTTCTCCTCTATTTTAGGCAGCTGCGCCGTCACCTGATCGTGGACCAGCCCCCCCAGATCGACGGCAAACCCGACGACCAGGAAGGCGGCAAAGACGGTGCCAAAGAGGCCGAGCACAGAGTAGAGCGCGATCCGCAACAGCCGCGCTCCCGCGGGCTTGGCGACGCTTGAATTCGGAGAGCCTGCCTGGGTCATGAGTTGTCTCCTACAAAAGGGCCGGGCCTTCGCTTGGACGTGTACCCCCGCCCGCGCTGCCAGAGCATTGTGGCACTAGGCGGTCTTTTTTGGAAAAGGCAACCCCGGCGGCCCGCGCCGGACGCCGGCGCTCGTCGCGGCGGAACCAGACTTGGGCGACGGCCGGCGGGACTTGCGGCGACCGCTGCGGGAATGCGCCAGCCGCCTTGAATGTTATCGCGCTAGTAACTAGCTTGCATAAAAGGCAGCCGATCACTCACCCGCGGGGATCCGCGGGGCCCCCGCGAGCGAGGGAGCCGACCCGCCAGGCCCGCTGCCGGCAAGAGCTGCAAGACCAAGAAGCTGGAGCGCCAACGGCGCCAGGAGGATAGAAAATGGCAAGTCAGTTCCGCGAAACCCGCCTCTGGCGTGGCGTCGCCCTATTCAGCACCGGGGCGCTCATCACCCTGGCCTGCACCCGCGTCAAGGTGAGCTGGGATCAGCAAGCCTCCGCGGCCTCACCGACGCTCGGGGCCAGCTCGGCGGCGGTGACCCCCGCCCTGCCACCGCCGAGCAAGGCGCAGGTAGAAGAGACCCGGACGATCTCCCACACCTTCGCCCAGGTCGCCGAGCAGGTCTCGCCCAGC
>DAOMZC010001472.1:0-1663 GCA_035437965.1 Pseudomonadota bacterium | reverse complement strand
GCAGCCCCTTGGCCGCACCCAGCACCAGCAGGTCGATCAGCGGCTCGAGCACGATGACCAGCGCGTAGGCGGCGCCGAACGTCGCGATCGCGGCAAGGTTCGCCGCGGCGAATCCCTGGCCATACAGCGCCCAGAAGGCCACCCAGGCCGCCACGCCGCACTGATAGGCCGCCGACAGCGACAGGACCTGCCCATAGCTCAGGTCCACATAGGCCGTGTCGTCCGGTACGACGCGCCCGGCCAGCCAGCGGACGGTGGTACGGCTGGCGATCGGCCACGGCACGACCCGCACCGCGACGAGCTCCGCCGCCGCCTCGCCCAGGCCCAGCCACAGGCCGGCAACCATCCCACCGCTGCCGAGCGCCGCATGCACGGCGTCAAAGCGCGGCGCCCGGCCGCCGGCCACCTGGTCCGCGATCTCCATCCCGCCCGAGACCCAGCCGAGGGTCCCAAGCGGCGACGAGCCGCCCGGCGCGGTCTCGATTACGCGCGCCGACGCCGCCTCTATGCCGGTCGCGGGCCCCGAGCCGGCCGGCCGCTCCCGCCGGGCCCGCGCGCGTAGCAGCGGCACCTGCAGGTAGCTTGAGCACACCCACAGGCGCATATCGGCCCCGAGCTGCTCGTGCAGGCGGTCGCGGACGAGCGCGGTCAGCGGCTGCGGATACAGCACCGCTGCGACCTCGTAGCCGAGCGCCCGGCCAAACAGACCGGTGGCGAGGGTGTAGTTCGAGCCGTAGGTGCCGTAGGCTATAAGGCGCACCGGACGGATCCGGCTTGCCGGGTCCGGCGGGTCAAGCAGGCGGGTCGAGCCGCTCGGGCGGGTCGGCGGCGCGGCCGGGCGGTCGCCCGGGTCGCCCGCTGGCTCAGCGAGCAGCAGCTCGAGCTTGCGGACTTTATTGCCGCCGTAGAGCTCTGCCGCCTGGTCCTCGCGCTTGACGAAGAGCTCGACCCGCGGTGACACAAGCCCGATAACGCGCTCAATCGCGGTCGGAAACCGGCCAAGGCTCCGGTAAGGGAGCCGCCCCGTAAGCCCGGGGAACCGTTCAAGGAGGGCGCTCGCCATGGCGAAACTTTATAGCCGACAATCGCTGCCGGCGCAGGCCCCGATCTACCAGGCACGTTGACAGAAGCGGTGTCGGCGCGGGATGCTGGATGCTGGCAGCTGGGTATCCACCGTCGACGCCCCCAGCCCTCCAGGAGCCTGGAGGGACTGGCCGTCCCGGCGCGGACCGCCCGGCTGGGGAGAGTTCACCGGTAAATGAAGCCATCGGATCGGCCCGCGTCGGCGCCTGCGTCGCCCAGCTCACTTGGCGGAGGAGCTCCCAGCTCCCCGGGCGGTCTCGTCGCGGCCGCCGGGAAGTCGGGGGGGCCCACCGGCAACGGCTCCGCGCCCCACGTCCTTTTGGTGGATGACGACGATGGCGTGCGCCGGGTGTTCGGGCGCGTGCTGTCCCGCGCCGGCTTCCAGATCAGCGAGGCCGCCGATGGGGCGACCGCGCTGACCATGCTCGCCCGGCAGAGCTTCGATGTCGTGCTCAGCGACATCGCCATGCCCGGCCTGACGGGCATGCAGCTGCTGCAGGCGGTGCGCGAGCGCGGCCACCCGGTCCAGGTCGTACTGGCCACCGGCAACCCGACCCTGGAGACGGCGATGCGCGCCGGC
>DAOMZC010001471.1:0-1664 GCA_035437965.1 Pseudomonadota bacterium | reverse complement strand
GCCCCTTGCTCTAGAGCGTCGCCAGCGGGTGGATGGTGGCCCGCCGGCCGCTGCCGCTGGCTGCCCGGCCGCGCCAGCGCCGCGAACTGCACGCAGCCGAGCTGCCCACCGACTACTTCCTACACAGCGCCGCCAGCGGGTGGACGGCGGCCCGCCGGACGCTGCCGCTGGCTGCCCAGCCTCGCCAGCGCCACGCTAATGCCGCTACGGTGGATGAGGGCCCCTGGCCAATAAGTTATCGCCGCCCGCCCGCGGCGCGCTCAGGGCGACGCTGCCGGGGAGTCGCGCCACACGCCAGGGAGACACCTCGGCCTTCGCACTGGCGCGATGACACAAGCCACGACGCCGCCTCTGGCAGTCGCGCTGGATGCCGCCGGGCTCCAGGGTGACCCAGCCAAGCCGCTGCCGCCGACTCCAGCGCTGGTGGCATGCTGTTGGTTGGGGAGCGGCGGCACGCGGCGCCTTGCCTACATCAACGCGCGCCAGACGACAGCCGGAGCCCCCAGGCTGCCGCTGTGCGGTGACCGGCCGGTGGTCATTGGGGGACTGGACATTCCGCAGGATGTGCGCTTGCCCATCTCGGGTGCAGCAACGCACTGAGACATATGGCCTGGTGCGTCGCGGGTGGGAGCGTGACTCCGCGGTCCCTGACTTCGCTGTGACATCCTTAGCTTGGCGGACCTGGACAGGAACTCCGAGTGGGTCCCCCCATTTTGGGGTTAGCAGCGAACCCCGATTGGGGTCGGGGTCACGGCCCCTATCTCCTTCGAGCCAATAGGCGGCCTATCAGTCCGGGAAAATAATCTCGACGGTAAAACTAGCTCTCGTGGCATCCTGAAAATGGCGCTCCGATGGTGGCCAGTGCAGAGTCCCTGCTGCGGTACGGCCGGGTTCACGATTCGCCGATTTCACCGACGATAGGCCTTGGCCTTATTTCCCGGACTGCTATCACGACTTGGTCAGTTGGCAGAGACCTCTCGACGAGACACGCTGCAAAGTGACTAACGAGCCGCGCTTGATTCTCGACACAGATTCTAGGAAGTGACCCGGTCGTACTATGGCGCCCCGGCTGTCGCCCACCGCACGACAAGATCGGCCAGGATCGCGTCGGCCTCGGCCAGCGTCGGCAGCGCACCGGGCCGCCGCCCCGCGGGCTTGGCCGATGGCGGCTGAGCTGCGATCACCGAAATGAAGTTGGCGTCGTACGGTGAGAACACGATAGCCGGCCTGCGCTCTCCCGGATGGTGACGCTCAGGGCTGCACCGGCTGCCGGCCAGTTCCCGCTAGATCAGGTCCAAGATCCAGGCTTGGCGGTTGGCCCGGACGCAGCGCCGGCCGGCAACCTGCTCCTGCAGGTAACGGTCGATCCGAGCGGCCAGCTCCAGGCTGGCCCAGACGGTGAGCGACCGTTGGCCCGAGTGAAAAACTCTCTTGTGTGTGTCACGCACGAAACCTCCTGACACAAGAGCTACCCGGCCTGGCTGATTTCTGAAGGTGCGGGGTCGTATCGGGCCCAACCATTGACGTGCGCGGCAAAAACCTGGGTGGGGTCAGCGAGGGCGTTGCCCGTCGGGTTCCGGCACTCCCCATTGACAACTTGGGATCGGCCCCTAGTACCTTCCCCCAGCGATTTTGATCGGTTGAGCCAAGCAGGCTCAGCCGCT
>DAOMZC010001470.1:0-1666 GCA_035437965.1 Pseudomonadota bacterium | reverse complement strand
GGAAGACCGCCGGCAGCCGGATGTTTATGCGCCCCCCCTGGCTGCCGTCGGTCAGCCCCAGCATCGAGTCGTTGACCGGCTGCGCCGGCGGGAGCAGCGTCTCGGGCCGCCCCGTGGACAAAAGCAGCCGCGCCCCGACCGCGAAGCCGCGCGGCAGCCGCACCTGCGCGACCACGTTGAGCACGTGCGTCTGGTCATAGTCGGCCGGGCGGACCCCGCACGGGTAGACCCGCTCGGAGCGGCTGAGGGTGTAGGCGAGCCAGCCGGTGAAGCGCCCGCGCGCGCGGCGCAAAAGGACCTCCAGCCCGTAGGCGGCGCCGTCGGTGACTCGCATCAGGGTGGCGGTGGTGCCGGTCAGCGACTCGGGCGGCGGCGGGGCGCACGACAGGGTCCCGAGCGGCGGCAGGTCGGTGATGTTGGTGAACAGCTGGTAGAAGCCGGTGGCCGACAGCGTCACATCCGCCGGCAGCTTGAGCTCCTCGGTGACCGAGCCGCCGGTGGCGCGCTGCAGGCCGAGCTGCAGGGCGAACGTGTCGATGCCCGGAAGGAGCAGCGGGAAGCTCGGCGGCTGCTGGTAGACGCCGCCGCCGATGTGCATGCGCAGCCACGGCTGCAGCACCAGGTCGAGCTGCACCCGCGGGTCCACCCCCAAAAGGGTGACGCCGCTGGCGTGGTACACATCCAGCCGCCCGCCGACGGTCAGCGTCGCCCGCTTGGGATACAGCTCGACCGACCCCTGCAGCCACAGCGAGTTCGTCACCCCCGTGCGTGGCCGTCCGAGGTCGCCGAGCTCGTCGGGCGTGCGGTCCGGGTCCTTGCCGCTCACCCGCGCCGGCCCCTCGGCGTCGCGGACGAACGCCAGGTTGCGCAGCCCCAGATCGAACCGCTGCCCGTCGAACTGCGCCAGCTCCCCGTCGACCCCGCCCTGCAGCTTGAAGCGCGACCAGCGCGCCTGCACGATCCCCCGCCAGCCGAGCGCCAGCTTGCGCACCCCGCGCCCCGCGACATCCCCCGCCTCGTCGTAGCCGCCGTACAGCGCCGCCTCCACCTGGACCGGCCCGCGGTGCAGCCGCTCGCGCACCTGCAGGCGGTGGAACATCAGGCGCGAGTTCTGCGCCGACACGTACAGGCTGCCCTCCGGGTTCTTGATCTCCAGCGAGTCGTACGACCCCAGCGCCTGCACCGTCAGCCCGTGGTAGTCCAGGCGCAGCTGGTAGTCCCAGTACGAGAGCCGGATGCGGTCCTCGACCGCCTGCAGGATCGGCCCCGGGTACCCGTAGTGCCCCGACATCGTGAGCCGCACTTCATGCGGCAGCTTCAGCTCGACCAGCCCCGAGACATCGTAGAGCCGCACCGCCAGCTCGGCGTGCTGGCCGTCGTCGCGCGCCGGCCGCGTCGTCGCGCTGATCGCCCCGCCCGCCAGCCTGCCGATCGCCGCGTCGTAGCCGCTCGGGAAAAAGTCCACCTGCTCGACCAGGTTCGCGTACACCACCGCTCCCCCGATGAGCAGGTGGAACAGCTGCGGCAGCCGCATGCCATCGAGGAAAAACCCGCTCGTCCCCGGGCTGGCCCCCCGGATCGCGTAGATCGGCAGCCCCGGCAGCGGCGACGACACCCCCGGCAAGAGCGACACCACCCGGAACGGATCCCCCAGCGTCCCCGGCCC
>DAOMZC010001469.1:0-1669 GCA_035437965.1 Pseudomonadota bacterium | reverse complement strand
CGACCTGTGCAAGGGCCTCGGCACCGCCCTGGCAAGCGAGGGAGCCGCCGCGGTCACCTACAGCGCCAACGTCGCCTACGACGTCGACCGCGGCCTGTGGCTGCGCAAGAACACCACCGAGCAGGCGGCGCTCGGCAACCACTTCCTCAACACCCTGGTCGGCATCGTCAGCAGCGGCAATAACCCCGGCAAGAGCAACCTGAACGGCAACGGTATCGTCGACACCGCGCGCAGCACCGCGGCGACCGTGGCCACCTGCTTCAACGAGAGCGGCGACGGCATCGCGATCATCGGCGAGCAGAAGTCGGTGGTCGCCAAGAACAGCATCGCCGGCAGCGCCCGCTCGGCGGTCGAGCTCCTGACCGATACCGCCAGCCTGGACGTGCAGCTGAACCAGGCCACCGGCAGCAAGCAGTACGACCTGGAGGATCGCGGCATGCTGAACCACGTCGAAAAGAACCGCTGCCAGACGAGCTCGCCGACGGGGCTGTGTACGGCGGCGCCCTGAGCTGCGCGGCCGCCGTCAGCTGCCGGTCATCTCCCCGATTGTCGCCGCCGCTGGCGGTCGCTATTGTGGGCTGCCGCGGCAACCAATTGCATGCGGACAGCTTGCTTTTGGCCCGGGCGTGCACATCTAGTAGGCCGTGCCAACTGGCGACCACGTCCCTCCGCTACCCCGGCGACACGGGCTCCCCGACAGCGCGACCCGTCGTCTCCGGCCGCGACGGCCCCCAGCCGGAGGTCCGTCGGCCGCAGATTCGTCCCCCGGAGCCCTCCTGGAGTCTCCCCCGGACCCTGCCGACAAAAGTCAGGGCCGATAAAGGGACGGCGACGCGCCGGATGCAAAAAGCGCTAGCATCTCAAGCACCTGGCCGCTAGATCAAGAGGTCGAATTTCTGTCCCCCTCGCCAAGCCGAGGTGTTACTCTAAACCGCCAGTTAGCCCTAGTTAGGCGTGACCTCCTTAGGGAGTACGTATAGCGGAGCCCGATGATGAGCAACGGACGACACTTCACCCCCCCGACTCCGGCCTACCGGCCCCGTGACCCGTTCGCCCCGAGCGAGCCGCGCTCTGCCGAGCGCATCCCATCCTGCGAAGTGACCCTCCCGTTGCCGTCTCGACCGCGACCGGTCCGCGTCGACAACAGCGCGCGCAGCGAAGCGGCGAGCCAGCCGCGACCGGTGTTGCCGGCCGCGCCCGCGCGGCCAGCGGCGCCGCCCATGCCCAGCCATGACGCGGCCCCACCACCGGCTCCGGTGAGCCGCAGCGCGGCCCCGGCGGTCAAGGCTGCGCCCGCGGCTCCCGACGGGAAGTCGGCGGTCAAGCCAGCGGTCACCGCGGCCGAGCTGGCCGCTCCCGCTGCTCCTATAGTGGCGCGTAGTAACACAAGTCCCAGTCCGTCGCGGCCCGAGGCGGCGGCCCGGCCTGAAGCGGCCCGACCCGAGGCCCCCCGTCCGGAGGCGGCCAAGCTGACGACCGCCAAGAAGCCGCCCGCACCGGCCGCTCCGCCTTCCCCCGCCGAGCACGCCCGACCGGCTGTCAACGCGGCGCCGGTCAGCCCGGCCCTGGCCACCGAGCGTGAGCAGGACCCGGCCGCAGCGCCGGTGGCAAAGTACGTCGCCCCGCCTCCGCCGGACAAGGAGATCGGCAGGGCAGACGTCTGGACCAC
>DAOMZC010001468.1:0-1673 GCA_035437965.1 Pseudomonadota bacterium | reverse complement strand
CGGCGGCTGGCGCTGCAGGCGCGGCCGGCGATTGCGCGCAACGGCGTCCCGGTCACCGCGGCGGTGCTGGCCAGCGGCGACGTGCTCGCGCTCGGCCGCCTGCGGCTGCTCGTCGCGGGGTTGCCCGAGGATCCGGCGGTGGCGCTGTACGACCCGGCCGCCCCGGCCCGCCAGGGCTACCGCGGGCTGCTCTATTTCCCCGACGATGAGCGCTTCGTGACGCGCGGCCGGCTGGAGCGCTATCCGACGCCGCGCGCAGTGCGCCTGGATGCCTCGCGCGGGGAGCCGCGGCCGCTGATCGCGCTGGGCACGCTGCGCTTCAGCCTGGGCAGCACCGCCCTGTCGCTGGAGGCCTACAGCGACTCGCCGGCCACCGCCACCGCGCCGGCCCAGCTGTTCATCATCTTCAAGGATCAGACAGGCGGCCAGCCCGACGGCAGCTACGGGGCCGGGCGCTTCCTCACCCCACGGCTGCTCGCCGGAGACGAGGTGGTGCTGGACTTCAACCAGGCGTGGAACCCGCTGTGCGCCTACTCGCACTACTTCCACTGTCCGCTGCCGCCGCGGCGTAACTGGCTGCCGCTGGCGATCCCCGCGGGCGAGCGCGCCTACCCCGGTCATTAAAAACCCTTCCGACGGCGAGCTTGCGCCCCCAGGTGCGCTGGACCTTGCATGGTACAGCGAAACTGAGCTATCCCAGCGCTGTCCGGCTCTCTTCCCGGCTGGCTTTATTGGGGCTCAGGCAAACATGCGCATCCTCTCTACCCTGCCGCGCGCGCTCCTCACCGCGGCGGAAATCCGCAGCGGGCGCTCGCTAAACGCGCCGCTGCAGCTGGAGACCGACGTCGTGGTCGTCGGCAGCGGCGCCGGCGGCGGGATGCTGGCGCGCCAGACCAGCCAGGCCGGGCTGCGCACCGTGCTGCTGGAAGAGGGCGGCAACCACAGCCCGGCGGAGTTCAACCAGCGCGAAGGCGACATGCTGCCGCGGCTGTTCCAGGACTGCGGCGGGCGCAGCACCACCGATGGCGCGGTGATGGTCCTGCACGGCCGCGGGATCGGCGGCTCGACGATCCACAACACCAACTTGTGCAAGCGCGCCCCGGAGGCGGTGCTGCGCCACTGGGTCAGCGAGCACGGCGCCGCCGGCTGGTCCCCCGAGGAGCTCGCGGCCGACTACGCCGCCGTCGAGGCCGACCTCTCGGTGTCGCTCATGACCGAGGACGACGTGAACCGCAACAGCGCCATCATGCGGCGCGGCGTGCAGCGGCTCGGCTGGCGGGGAGCGCTGCTCGCTCACAACCGGCGCGGCTGCACGCGCTCGGGGTTCTGTGAGCTCGGGTGCTCGTTCAACGCCAAGCAGAACTCGCAGAAGGTCCTCATCCCGCAGGCGCTGCAGCACGGGGCGACGGTGCTCTGTGATCTGCGCGTCACCCAGATCCTGCACGAGCGCGACCGGACGAGCGGGGTCCGCGGCCACGTGCTGCGCGCCGACGGCGGTCCCGGCGTCGAGTTCACGATCCGGGCGGCCGCGGTGTGCCTGTGCGCCAGCGCCATCAACTCGGCGGCGCTGCTGCGGCACAGCGGCGTCCCCGACCCGCACCGCGTCGCCGGCCGCAGCCTGCGCCTGCACCCCGGGGTCGCGGTCGCCGGCCAGTTCGACGAGGTCATCGAGG
>DAOMZC010001467.1:0-1677 GCA_035437965.1 Pseudomonadota bacterium | reverse complement strand
CTCCTCGGGCGCCGTAATCGCGGCCGGACCCGCAGGCAGAATCCAATAGCCGCGATCCCCGGCCAGCTCCAGCGCCACCGCCGTCGCCCCGCGCCCCAGCGAGCCGCTGAGCGGGCTTGCGACCTCGCCCGGATAGACGGTGTTTTGCAGCGTAACCAGTCCTGTCACCACCGGTCCGTCCTGCGGCTCCGGCAGCGCCCCGGGCGCAAACTGCGCCGCCGTCACCCGCAGGAGCGCCGTCACCCCCGACTCCGCAGAGGCCGCGTCGCAGCCGTGCATCACCCCGGAGAGCAAGAGCAACCGCACGAGCCCCAGCGGAGCGAGCCCTGACCGAGCGAGCCCCAGCCGCACCATCAAAAGATCACCTGCCCGCGCAGCATCACCGCCTCGCGACCGAGGGTAGCGGGGGCGCCGCTGGCCCCGCGGCCGAGCGCGTTGCGGTTGTGCGCGTACTCCAGGGTCAGCCGGCCGAGGCCCCGCTGCTGCACCGCCGCTGCCACCGCCAGCGTCGAGAAGGCGCTGTCCACCGGCACCCGCTGCACCCCGAGCTGCGCGCTCGCGTCGGCGTCCGGCTGGTAGTGATCGTAGCGCATGCCGATGCAGACATAGGAAGACAGCTCCTGGGTGAAGCCGAGATAGTAGCCGAGCTCGCGCAGCTCGCGCCCCGTCGCCACCGGATCGGCGGGCAGCAGGGCCCGGTCGAGGTTGGTCGCCCAGACCACCTCGCCGTAGAGCTGCAGCTCGCCGAGCCGAGGCACCCGCAGCGCGACCTGGGCGTCCACGCCGACCGCGCTGCGCGTGAAGTTCTGCGACGGGGTGGCCGCGGCGCCGCGCAGCGCCTGGAGCTCGCTCAGCTGGACCTGGCCATCGCCATTGTCGTCCCGCCAGGTAAGCACGTCCTTGGTCGCCGGAGTCCCGGGGTGAAAGCCGCTGCCGTAGAGCGCGGAGACTCCCGCCGCCAGGTGCAGCGGCGCCGCCACCGCGACCGCAACTGCCAGCCGCCCGATGAGGTCCTTGCTCTGGTTCGGATCGCGGGCCGCGAAGGCGCGCTCGCCGGCGGGCTGGCCGTTCATCGCCGCCACCGCGTAGCGAAGGAATCGCCAGCCGCCGTGCAAGCGGACTCCCAGATCGTACTCGCCTGGGAACAGCGCGCGGATGATGCTGCTGCGCTCCAGAAACAGCCGCTGCGTATCGGGCTGCAGCACTTCATAACCAAAAGGAATCCTGAACAGACCGAGCGTCGCCTTCACATAGGGAGTCTGCAGCGGCCCCGCCGGCCACTTCACCGACACCTCGGCGCCGAGGATGCGCCCGATCGGCCCCGCCACCGTGTTGCCATCGACCTCGAAGGCGCCGCCTACATACTTGTACTCCGCCTCGATGCGCAGGCGGGCGCGGCGAATGAGGAAGCGCGTCTCATTGAGCGGCTCGGCGGTCGCTTCGTTCAGCTGATCTTCGGACTCCTGGCGATAGAGCGCCGCGTCGGCGTGCACGAAGCCGCCCAGGCGCACATCGAGCCCCGCAGCGGCCTCTCCCGGCCGTCCGCGCGCCGGCCCCGCGGACAGCAGCGCCCCGAGCCGCCGGGTCTCGGCCTCCAGCTGCCGCACCCGCTCGGCAAGCGGCGCGGCGACCGGATCCTCGATGGGGGCAAGCGGCGGGGCGGTGCGTTAGTCGGCG
>DAOMZC010001466.1:0-1678 GCA_035437965.1 Pseudomonadota bacterium | reverse complement strand
CTGGATCTTGCTCACCTTCGAGCAGCCGACCTCGCAGCCGTCGATGCGCAGGCGGAAGTTCGACGGCAGCCACTTTTTCTGCTTGCCCGAGTCGGCGGGGAAGGCGAGCTTGCCGCCGCCGTTCCACGTCTTGCGGGTGGACTCGGGGGCGAACTTGACGGTCATCAGCGCCGCTTCCTTGGAGGAGGCGTCGAGGGTGGGCAGGTGGAACTCGGTGATGAGGCCGGCGGTCCAGGTCAGGCGCGAGACCTCATTGTTATCGTAGTCGGCGTACAGGATGGCGCCGTCTTCCCGGCCGCGGCCGTGCGAGGTCTGGTTGAAGCCGGTGGCGATCCACTCGTAGAGCTGGGCGGACATGCCGGCGCCGCACTTGAAAGTGATGTCCTCGTACTTGAGCGGTCCGAGGTGCTTCTTGGTGAGGTGATCCGAGCCGAGCTTCTCGGTCACCACGTCCGCCGTGGCGTCGCCGCCGTGGACGTTGGCGACAAAGCCGCCCATCGTGTGCTGCAGCTCGATGCCGTACTTGCTGACACCAAAGGCGCGATCGTTGCGAGTAATCGCCATCAAAACCTCCCCACAATGGAACTGATGATATTGGAGACGGTTATCGGCGACGCTCGGCAACAGTTGCGTGGCCGCGCTGAGCGTCGGCCGGTCTGCGGCGTTGGCTTTCCAGGGTCGATGTTACAATGCGGCCATGAACAGGTTGTCCCCGGGGAGCTCGCGCATCGCGCTCGGCGCCGCCTATGGCATCGGCGAGCGCGGGGTGCACAAGGCCTTTGAGCACGGCGTCCGCTTCTTCCTGTGGGGGGCGCTGCCCAAGGCCGACTTCGGCGCCGGGCTGCGCGCGCTGGCGCGGCAGCAGCGCCCCGAGCTGCAGATCGCCGTGCAGAGCTACGCCCGGCGCGGCTTCGCGATCCGGCCCAGCGTCGAGCTGGCGCGCTGGCGGCTCAAGACCGACTACCTGGACTGGCTCTGCCTGGCCAACTGGGACAAGCCGCCGCCCGCCGAGGTGCTCGAGGCGGCGGCGCAGCTGCAGGAGCGGGGCCTGGTGCGCAAGATCCTGATCTCCTGCCACCACCGGCCCTCGTTCCGCGAGTTCCTCCATCCGCCCGGCATCTCCGGCTGGATGGTGCGCTACAACGCCGCCCACCGCGGCGCCGAGACCGAGGTCTTTCCGCTTGCCCACGGCCCGCAGCGGCCGCTGGTCGTCGCCTACACGGCGCTGCGCTGGGGCACGCTGCTCGATCCCCGCTACGCCCCGGCCGGCGAGCCGCCGCTCACCGCCGTCGAAGCCTACCGTTTCGTCCTGTCCAATCCGGCTGTCGATCTGTGTCTGGTCGGTCCGCGCGACGAGGCCGAGCTCACCGCGGCGCTCACCGCCGATGCCGCGGGGCCTCTTGATGAAGCCCAGCTGGCGCGCGCCCGGCGGGTCGGGGACGCCGCGTATGCCCACGGCCGCGCCCAGCCGCCCTCGCGCATGCGCGATGTGCTGGCCGAGGTGCCCGACCTCGCGCGCTCGCTGTGGCGGGACGGACTGACCGAGCACCTGTTCAGCCGCTTCAACCGCTAAAAAGTCGCCGCGGAACACCGGCCGCGCGCCGCCCGTCAGGCCGGTCCTTGAGCCGGCCAATGTCATGATCGGCCGCTACGGCGAGGTCGTCCTCATGGACTGGGG
>DAOMZC010001465.1:0-1684 GCA_035437965.1 Pseudomonadota bacterium | reverse complement strand
TCCATCGCGACCTCAAGCCCGCCAACATCATGGTCGTCGCCGATACGGCGGTGCCCGGGGGCGAGCGCACCAAGCTGCTCGATTTCGGCATCGCCAAGCTGCGCGAGAGCTCGCCGATCAAGGCCGCCAATACGCACAAAGATCTGCTGATGGGGACGCCGAGCTATATGTCGCCCGAGCAGTGCCGCGGCGCCGGCGGGGTCGATGAGAAGACCGACGTCTACTCGCTGGGTGTGGTGCTCTATCGCGCGCTGGCGGGGCGGCTGCCTTTCATGGCGGGCGGGGCCGGCGACATCATGGCGCAGCATATCTACCAGCCGGCGCCGGCGCTCGGCGAGCTGGCGCCGTGGCTGCCGAGCAGCTTGACGGAGCTCGTTCATCGGCTGATCAGCAAGGACAAGGAGCAGCGGCCGACCATGGCCGAGGTGGTGGCGGAGCTCGATCGGCTGGCCGGGGAGCTGGCCGAGTTCAAGCTGCCCGAGCTGCCGCGGGATCCGTCGCTCTCGGCGGAGCTCGACGGCCTGGTCGACTCGCGGCCGGGCGTCGGGCGGGCCGCGGATGGGGATGAGGACGACGAGGAGGACGCCGTCGCCGAGACCATGGGGGTCGGTGAGACTCCGGCCATGGGCGTCGAGATCCTGAGCAACGTGACCTCGCCCTCGTCGACGGGGCGGCGGCTGGCGAGCAGCCCGTCGCAGCTCAGCTGGTCGATCTCGAACACCGGGCGGCCGGCCCGGATCGCCGGGACCTCGGGCTGGCTGGTGCTGGGCCTGCTCATTGCGGTGGCGAGCGTCGGCAGCGGGCTGTGGCTGACCGGGCGGCTGTGGCGGCCGGTCGCCAAGGTCGCGAGCCCGGGGCCGGCTGTCCCACCGCCGAGCGCGGCCGGGCCGGAGGCGGCGCCCCCGGCGGCGGGCTCGGTGCCGCCTGCGGCCAGCACCGCCGCGTCGACGACCGTGGAGTGGTTCCTGGAGACGACGCCGCCCGGAGCCGAGATCTTGCGTATCTCGGATCGCAAGCTGCTCGGCCGCACGCCGTGGCACGGCGAGGTCGCCAGCGGCAGCGGCACCGAGGAGCTCCGGCTGTCCCTGGCCGGCCACGTCGAGCGCCTGGTCAACATCAGCCGCAGCAGCGATGTGCGGCGGCGCTTCACGCTGGTTCCGAGTGGTGCAGCGGCACCGGCGGGGAGCGGCAAGGTCGCGCAGCCCTCCGGCAAGAGCCGCGGCAAGAATCGCAAAAAAGGCCATGTCAAGATTGAATTCGAGGACTAGGCTGCCGGTCCTGGCTCTGGCCGGGCTGCTGCAGCTGCAGGTGGCGTCGGTCTCCGCCAAGACCAAGCCGGACGCCGGCGCGACGGCGGTGCAGGAGGAGGACCAGGGCGACGCGTGCCTGCAGGACGGCCTCTGCCGCGCCCACTACACGCGGGCACGCGGCCTGTCCAAAGAGGGCAACTACGCCGGCGCACTGGCCGCCTACGAGGCAGCTTATCGGCGCCGGCCGGTGCCCTGGCTGCTCATCAACATCGGGCGGACGCTACACAAGCTCGGCAGGCCCGCCGAGGCCCTGCCCTATTACCAACGCTACCGGGAAGCCGACCAGGCCCCCGCGCCCGAGCGTCTGAAGCTGCTCGCCGAGTACGAGCAGCAGGCTGAGGCCGATCGCCGCGGGGTCGCCGGGCCGCCGGTCC
>DAOMZC010001464.1:0-1687 GCA_035437965.1 Pseudomonadota bacterium | reverse complement strand
AGTCCCACGGATCCGCGGGGCTGCCGACGAGCGCGGTGAACATGTTCAGGCCGCCGGCGGGGGCCGGCAGGACCGCGATCGCGGCCAGCGCGACGGCCAGCGCTGCCCCGATCGCCCACGGCAGGCGCCGGCACAGCACCGGCCAGCGGCGCCGCACCGGCCCGAGCAGCAGGACGAGCGCGTACATCCCCAGGAGCAGCCCGGCCGACGCCTTGACCGCCAGGGTGGCGCCGAGGGTCAAAAGGGCGGACAGCGGCCGCTCGCGGACGACGAAGTAGACAAAGGCGGCGCACCCGAGCGCGAGCAGCGCGTCGTTGTGGGCGTTGATGCTGCCCTCGATGAGGGCGATCGGGTTCCAGGCGACCAGCGCCGCCCCGAGGGCCGGTGGCCAGCGGGTGGGCCGCAGCGCCGCCCCGGCGACCCAGGCGGTCAGCAGCATCGCCGACGCCCCGGCCAGCTGGTAAAGCCGCAGGTGCAGGGTCAGACTGGCCCCGCCCAGCTTGCCGATCGCCAGCGCCAGGGCGTGGAAGCCGGGGAAGTAGGCGCTGGTGCCGCACTGCCAGCCCGGTGACAGCACGGTCAGAAACGGGTCGCCCGCCGGGAGGGTGCGGCACAGCGGCACGTAGGGGCTGCTGCCGAAGGCGGACAGGACGCGGCTCAGCGCCGCATAGAAAAGCGGATCGTCGGAGAGAAACGGCGGCACGACCAGCGCGGTCGCGTGCACGAGCGCCGCATAGATAAGGACCCGGCGCAGGCTGGGCCCCCCCGGCTCGCTCGCCCGCCGGACCAGGCCAAGCCAGGCCACGGTGAGGAGCAGCAGCGCGAGCAGGTAGAGCGCGGCGTAACCGAGGCTGTGGCCGACGGGGGGCCAGCTCGCGCAGCTGTTGCCGTCGATGCGGTAGCGAAGCCCGGGCACCGCCAGCAGCAAGGTGCCGAGCAGGGCCAGCGCGACCAGGTGTCGCTCGGCCACGCTCGCGGTCGCGCCGAATAGGCGCAGGGCGGGCCTGCGGTCAGGCGCCGCGGGGCTTTCGGGGGGCAGGCAGGTCATCGGCAGCTCTGCAGGCGCGACGCGGCGGCGTCAGGCCAGCCGCGCCGGGCAGTCAGGTCCCGGTGGCGCGCTCGGCAAGGGGCTGCTTGACCGCCTTCACGCCGAGGTCGACCGGCGCATCCAGGAGCTCGTCGTCATCGCCCGCGTCTTGCATGTAGAGGGCGCGCAGCTCGTCGGTCATGACTGACTTGGTGGTCTCGCTGACCTTCCAGATCGTGTGTTTGTTGCGGTTCGTCCGGAAGTCGAGCCAGCCGAGCCCGCGCGAGAGCACCTCGGCCCCGATGGTGCCCAGGGCATACAAGGTGCGGCGGGGGTTGGAGAGCGACAGCTCGCCCAGGGTCAGGCGGCAGATCCGCCCCACGTTCATCGTCGACACCGCGTACCCGCTGACATCGCGCAGCCAGTAGTGCCCGGCGGCGATCCGGCGGCGCTGGCGGAAGAAGTCGCGCACCGTCTCGGGCCCGTGGTTGTGGACGACCGCCTCGGGCACGTAGGCCAGGCGATAGCCGCCCTGGACGACCATCTGCTCGAGGCTGGCTTCGTCGACGGCGCTCTCCTGCGGCAGGCGCTTGACGATGCCGGCCCGCACCATGATGAGCTCCCCGAGCTTGGGGGCCTCGATGGCGACCCGGTGGTGCA
>DAOMZC010001463.1:0-1687 GCA_035437965.1 Pseudomonadota bacterium | reverse complement strand
GCGGAGTCGGGGACGAAGAACGACTCGGCGCCCTTCCTCACCTGGGCCGAGCAGGGCGACGCCGCGGTGCGCGATCGGCTGCCGCTCCTGCGCCACGCCCTGCACGCCGCCGGCCTCCACTTCCCCCACCCGAGCACCGGCGCCGCGGTCGAGGTCGACAGCCCCCTCCCCGAGGAGCTCGCGGCGTTCTTGCGCGCCCACGAGGCCGCTCCCGCTCACTCCCAAGACGGCTGAGCCGCGCCCGCGCGTCCCCGGCGGCCGTTGCCTGTCGGCGCCTGTGCCCGCTCTTGCTTCGCGGCCCCATCTTCTGGTATTCGCTTCCGACCATGATGATGCAGGCGAGTTTCGCAGCGAAGACGTTGGGCCGAGTGCTGGCGCTGGGCGGCGCCCTGCTGATGTCCGTCGCCGCGGTCGACAAAGACGCCAGCGCCGCGAGCGCTGCGAGCATCCCCAAGCCGGTCGAGCACCCGCGCGAGATCAAGACCCGCGAGCTCATCGCCGAGCGCGAGGGGCTCAAGCTCAAGCTCTACGAGAAGTGGCGGGCCGGCTCCGAGGAGGGCTGGAAGCAGAACGGCAAGGTGATCCTGCTCATCCACGGGGCGACCTGGGCGAGCAAGTGCACCTTCGACCCCGATCCCGAGCACGGCTACTCGATGATGGAGGTGCTCGCCGACGCCGGCTACGACGTGTTCGCCGTCGACCTGCACGGCTACGGCCGCTCGGAGCGCACCGACGCCGACTGGACCGACGCGGTGAGCGCGGCCAAGGACGTCGAGGCGGCGGTCGAGTTCATCCGCGCCCTGCGCTGGGTCGAGCGCGTCCACCTGTTCGGCTACCAGTGGGGCGCGCAGCCGGCCGCCCTGTACGCCGCCCAGAAGCCGCAGAAGGTGGCGCGGCTGGCGCTGCTCGGCATGCGCTACCGCCTGATCGAAAAGACCGGGCCGCTGCCGGTGTCGCCGATCCGCACCCTCGGCCAGCAGGCCGCGCTGCTCAAGCCCGAAGACGGTGAGCTCGATCCCGAGTTCGTCCGCCGGCGCGCTCAGGTGTGCCGCCTGGAGGCCAGCCAGGCCCCCAACGGCGCCGTGCGTGACCTGTACAAGGCGAGCGCGGTGGACCCGACCAAGCTCAAGGCCCCGACGCTGATCATCCAGGGCGAGCGGGACGGCAGCCCCGAGCAGTTCAAGGATCGGGTGCAGTTCTTCGGCGAGCTCGCAAGCCCCGCCAAGTGGTACACCTACCTGCCGGGCCTGGGGAAGTATGCGCCGATCGAGCGCTCGCACGCGCGCTTCGATCAGGCCCTGGTCAGCTTCTTCGATCAGCAGTAGCCACTAAACCGCCCCAGCCGAAGCCGGGAATTATCACCTTCAATCCAGCTCGAACCCCGGCAGCATCAGGCTGGCGCGCAGCGACGGGGCGCGGTCGCCGTCGCCGAACAGCTCCGGGGCGAGCAGCTCGGCGACGAAGTCCCACGGCCAGCTGGCGCGTCCCTCGGGCGGGATGCAGCGGTAGCGGGTGCAGTAGGCGCGCAGGAAGCAGCGCGTCGCCTCGTTGAGGTAGCCGCCGCCGGCAAAGCCGGTCAGGAGCTCGCCGAACTCGGCCTGGTAGCGCTCGCAGATCTGCAGCCAGAGCTCGTCGCGGCGGACCTTGGCGCACAGCGACGCCGCGGCCACCGCGACCGAGCTCTGAT
>DAOMZC010001462.1:0-1687 GCA_035437965.1 Pseudomonadota bacterium | reverse complement strand
TGGCTGCACGTCGATGGGGCGCACGGCGCCGCCGCGGCGCTGTCCCCGCGCTACCGCCACCTGGTCGCCGGCCTCGAGCGCGCCGACTCGGTGGTCCTCGACGCCCACAAGATGCTGCTGCAGCCGGCGCTGCTGACGCTGGTGCTGTTTCGCGACGGCCGCGACTCGTACGCGACGTTCGCCCAGCGGGCGTCGTACCTGTTTACCGAGCCAGGTACCAAGCCAGAGAAGACCCAAGAGTGGTGGAATCCCGGGCTGCGCACCCTGGAGTGCACCAAGAAGATGATGATCCTCAAGCTCTTCGTGTCGCTGTCGCAGTACGGCACGCGCCTTTTCTCCGACTACATCACGGCGACCTTCGACCTCGCGCGGGCGTTCGCCGACCGGCTGCGCGCCGCCGGAGATTTCCGCCTGGCCGTCGCGCCCGAGGCGAACATCGTCTGCTTCCGCTACGCGCCAGGCGGCGATGACAGGGACCCCGCGGCCGCGGCGCGCGGCGACGCGCTGCAAGAAAAAATCCGTCAGCGCCTGCTCGCCGATGGCTCGTTCTACGTGGTCAAGACCCGGCTGCCGACGGGGGTGCACCTGCGTACGACGATCATAAATCCCCTGACCACGCTCGCCGAGCTGGACGCCCTGCTCGTCGCCATCCGCAGCGCCGCCCCAAGGGCCTAGTCGGGCCTAGTCGGGCCTAGTCGGGCCTAGTCGGGCCTGGCCGGTGCCTGGCTGCTGCCGGCGACCCGGCGTCAAAAAGAAGCTCTGCCGCCTCTTTTTGACGCCTCTTTTGACGCCTCGGGGCAAGGCGTGTAATGCTCGCGCAAAATGGCCGGTCCGCTACTCGACCTCCGCGAGCTGTGCGTGAGCTTTCGCAGCGGACCCGCGCGGGCGCCGTCGTACCTGCGCGCCGTCGATGGGGTGAGCCTGCAGGTGCCGGCGCAGGCGGCGCTCGGCATCGTCGGCGAGTCGGGCTCGGGCAAGTCGGTGACGGCGCTGTCGATCCTGCGCCTCATCCCCGAGCCGCCCGGCCGCATCGACGGCGGCCAGATCCTCTATCACGGGCCGCTCGACGAGCCGCCCGCCGACCCGCCGGCGCGCGCCCGCCAGCTCGGCCGCCTGCTCACCGAGCGCGAGATCCCCACCCAGCCGGTCGACCTGCGGACCCTTGCGCCCGAGGCGCTGCGGCGGCTGCGCGGCAACCGCATCGCCATGGTCTTCCAGGAGCCGATGACGGCGCTCAACCCGGTCTTCTCGGTCGGCGATCAGATCGGCGAGGCGCTGCGCGCGCACCGCCGGATGAGCCGCAAGCAGGGCCTGCAGGCGGCGGCCGAGCTGCTCAACGTGGTCGGCATCCCCGATCCGCGGCGGCGGGCGCGCGACTACCCGCACCAGCTCTCGGGCGGGCAGCGGCAGCGGGTGATGATCGCGATGGCGCTCGGCTGTCGCCCCGATCTGCTCATCGCCGATGAGCCGACCACCGCCCTGGACGTGACGACCCAGGCGCAGATCCTCGAGCTCTTGGGCCGCCTGCGCGAGGAGCTCGGGATGTCGCTCTTGCTCATCAGTCACGACCTGGGCGTGGTGGCCGAGGTGTGCGCCACCGTGGCCGTCATGTACGCCGGCCAGCTCGTCGAAAAGGCCCCTTCGCGCACCCTGTTCCAGAGCCCGCGCCACCCCTACACCGCCGGGC
>DAOMZC010001461.1:0-1687 GCA_035437965.1 Pseudomonadota bacterium | reverse complement strand
CACCGGGACCTCAAACCCGACAACGTGATGCTCATCGCCGACCGCGAGGCGGCGGGCGGGGAGCGGATCAAGATCCTCGACTTCGGCATCGCCAAGCTGTCGGCCGAGGCGCTGGCCGTCGGCGAGCAGGACCGCGATGAGCAGGAGGCGGGGACGCAGCCGGAGTTCAAGACGCGCACCGGCGCCATGATGGGGACGCCGGCCTATATGGCTCCCGAGCAGTGCCGCGGCGCCGAGCAGGTGACCGATCGAACGGATGTCTATTCCTTCGGACTCATGCTGTACCGGGCGCTCTGCGGGAATCCGGCGCTGGTCGGCCGCTCGGACCTGGAGTATCTGCTGCTGCACACGAGCGCGGAGCCGCTGAACCTGCACACGACCTATCAGGTGGACGCCGAGCTCTCGGAGCTCGTGCACGCGATGCTGGCCAAGGAGCCGGCGCAGCGGCCGGCGATGGCAGAGGTTGCGGCGCAGCTCGGGCGGCTCGCGAGTCGCCTGCTGCCCGGCGGCGTCGCGGCGGGAGACGGCGCCGCGGTGTCGGTGCAGAGCACGGCGCGCATCCGCCGCGACCAGCCGCCTTCGGGGGCGCCGGACGCCGCCGGGCCGCGACCTGCGGAGGCGGGCCCGCGGGAGCGCACGACGACCCTGGGGTCCTCGACCGGCCACCTCCGGCTCCCCAGCCCGGGGGTCTCGCGCGGGGTCATCGTCGGCGGCAGCGCGCTGGCCGCCGTGCTCGCGGTGGGAGTGTTCGCGGTGGTGCACCGCAGCTCGGTAACGCCGCCGGCGGCGCCCAAGTCGGAGCCGCGGCTCGACACGGCCGCCGGTGCCGGTCCGCAGACGGGGCCGAGCAGCCCGCCCGCCTCCGCCCACGCCCCGGCGCGCGTGCACTGGGAGGTCACCTCGACTCCGCAAGGCGCGCTCGTCATCTCGAGCGAGACCAATGACGTCCTGGGAGTCACTCCGTGGCGCCACGAGCGGGAGGCCGCGCAGGGTCCGTTCAAGGTCGTCCTGCGCCTTCATGGCTTTCACGATACGCCGGTGACCCTCGATCGCGGCCGCGACTCGGTGGTCCAGCTGGTGCTCTCCGCGGCGGCGGCGGCTCCGGCGCGGCCGGGGCGACCGACGGCGCGCGGCAAGGGCGCCCGGCCCGCGCCGCCTTCGCCCAACAACCTGACCAATGCGGATCTGCCCGTTGTCGAATAAGAGACTCATCCGGCGCTTCCTCTTCTGCCTGCGCCTGGTCGTGCTCGTGAGTCTGGGCCTGGGCCTGGGCCGTCCCGCGCCCGCCGCGGCGGACAAGTTCCTGGAGCACTACTCGCGCGGGCTCAGTCTGTACAAAGGGGAGAAGTATCAGGAGGCGATCGCCGAGTTCGAGGCCGCCTACGCGCAGAAGCAGCTGCCGCGCACTCTGTTCAACATCGCCCGGACCTACCTGAAGCTCGGCAAGGCGAAGGAGGCCCTTACCTACTTTCAGCGCTACAAAGAGCTCGAGCCGAGCCCGCCGCCGTCCATCCAGAGCCTTTTGACCGAAGGAGTCGAGCAAGCGCAGAAGCTCCTGGCGGCGATGTCCAAGCCGGAGTCGCCGCCGGCGCCGGAGTCCGCGCCGGCGTCCCCGGCCCCACCGGAGTCCGCGTCCCCACCCGCTCCGGAGTCGCCGCCACCGGCGCACGCCGCGACGGCCGAGCCG